>JAEZBP010000503.1 GCA_023427125.1 Pseudomonadota bacterium
CCCCCCCGCCGAGCGCGCCCTCGAGCGCCTGGCCGCCCGCGGCGTCGAGTAGATCACCGGCTCAGCACGACGGCGCGCGCGCCAGCAAGCACCGCTACTCGGGGTCGGAGCCGTGGATGCCGAAGCGCTTGGCGAGCTCGCGCAGGTGGTAGCGGGTGAGGCCCGCCGCCTGCGCGCTGCGCGTGATGTTGTGCCCGTGCTTGTCGAGGAGCGCCTTGAGGTAGGCCGCCTCGAAGGTGTCGACGACCTTCTGCTTGGCCTCCTTGAAGGGGAGCGCGTCCTCGACGAACTGCTCGGCGGTGCCGCCGGGCAGGAGCGGTGGCGGCGTCTTCTGCGAGCTCGGCATCAGGTCGCGCACGGTGAGCTCGAGCTCGTCGGCGAGCGAGCCGCCGCGCTCCACGGTGTTCTTCAGCTCGCGGATGTTGCCCGGCCAAGGATAGGCCATCAGCCGGCGCATCGCCTCCGGGGCCACGGTGAGGTGCCTGTCGCCGTCGGGGAAGCGGCGCTCGGTGATGTCGCCCAAGAAGTGCTCGACGAGGAGCGGCACATCCTCCGGCCGCTCGCGGAGCGAGGGGAGCTCGATCTGCACGACGCTCAGACGGTAGAAGAGATCCTCGCGAAACGTCCCTTCGTTCACCATCTTACGCAGATCACGGTTGGTGGCCGCCACCACCCGCACGTTCACGGGGATCTGCCGGTCGCCGCCGACGCGCTTGATCTCGCGGTTCTCGAGGACGCGCAGCAGCTTGGGCTGGAGCGCGAGGTCGAGCTCGCCGATCTCGTCGAGGAAGATCGTGCCGCCGTCGGCCTGCTCGAAGCTCCCGCGATGGCGCTCGGTCGCGCCGGTGAACGCGCCGCGCTCGTGGCCGAAGAGCGTGCTCTCGATCAGGTCCTTCGGGATGGCGCCGCAGTCCTGCACGACGAGCGGCTGCGGGGCCCTTCGGCTCGCGGTGTGGAGCGCGCGCGCGACGAGCTCCTTGCCCGTCCCGGTCTCGCCGCGCACCAGCACCGTCAGGTCGGTGGGCGCGACCTTCTCGAGCGTCGCGAAGATCTCGCGCATCCGCACCGAGCGCCCGATCAGATCGTGGAAGCGCTCCTTCCCGCTCAGCTCGATGTCGACGATGCCCTTCTGCGGCTCGAAGCGCAGGTACGACTGGCCCACGCGGATCATCGTGCCCGGCTTGATCCACACCTCGCGGATCTGGAGGTCGCCGCAGTAGGTGCCGTTGGTCGAATCGAGGTCGCGGAGCAGGAAGCCCTTCTCTCGCGCGACGATCTCGAAGTGGGTGCCGCTCACGGCCTTGTCGGCGAGCACCAGATCGCAGATCACGCTGCGGCCCACGGTGACCCGCTCGCGCTCCATCACGAGCTCCTTGCCCTTGTCGGGTCCCTCCGTGACGACCATCTTCGCGCGGCGGAGCTGGCGCTTGGTGGCGCGCTCGTCGACGAAGATCGTGGTGAGCCCGGGGCTCTCGAGCGGGTCGCTCACGCGATGTCCTCGCGCAGCGCCGCGATCGCCTTGGCGTAGTCGGGCTCGCCGAAGATCGCGCTGCCCGCCACGAGCACGTCGGCGCCGGCCTCGACGACCTTCTGCGCGGTGCCGGGGCGGATGCCGCCGTCGACCTCGATGCGCGCGCCGCTCCGCGCGGCCTCGACCATCCAGCGCACCGCCTCGATCTTCGGCAGCACGTGGTGGATGAAGTCCTGCCCTCCGAAGCCGGGGTTCACCGTCATCAGCAGGATGAGGTCGACCTGATCGAAGACGTAGCGGAGCACGTCCTCGGGCGTGTGCGGGTTGAGCGAGACGCCCGCCTTCTTTCCGCACCCGCGGATCGCCTGCAGCGTCCGGTGCAGGTGCGGGCTCGCCTCGGCGTGCACGGTGATGACGTCGGCGCCCGCCTCGGCGAAGGCCTCCACGTAGCGCTCGGGCTCGACGATCATGAGGTGCACGTCGAGCACGCGCTCGGTCACCGCACGCAGCGCCTTCACCACCGGCGGGCCGATCGTGAGGTTGGGGACGAAGCGGCCGTCCATCACGTCCACGTGGATCCAGTCCGCGCCCGCGGCCTCCACCGCGCGGACCTCCTCCCCGAGCCGCGCGAAGTCGGCGGACAGGATGGACGGGGCGATCAGCACGGGGCGCTCGGCTTTCGGCACGGGCGCCAGTCAAGCCGGCCCTCCCCCGCATTGTCAACGGGAAGCACGCAGGATCGTGGGGGCCGACGAACTTCTTGCTGAAAACGCGCCCCATTCCTACAATCCGCCCGCGACGCATCGTCAGCACCCCCCATGGCCGTTGAACAGCGATACAGAGTGGTCGACCGCCTCGAGGCGGGCGGCATGGCCGAGGTGTTCCGCGGCGAGGCGCTGAGCGTCCAGGGCTTCAAGAAGCAGGTCGCGATCAAGCGCGTCCTGCCTCACCTCGCGCAGAACAAGAGCTTCATCTCGATGTTCCTCGACGAGGCCCGCCTCGGCGCGCGCCTCAACCACGCGAACATCGTCACGGTCTTCGATATCGGCGCGGCCGACAACACGTTCTTCATCGTCATGGAGTACGTGGATGGCTGCAACCTGAAGGCCATCATCGAGCAGTTCCGGCAGATGGGCCGGCGCCTCCCGGTGAAGGAGAGCATCTACATCTGCATGGAGACCTGCCGCGGTCTCAGCTACGCGCACGAGATCGTCGACGACGACAACGAGCCGCTGCACATCGTGCACCGCGACATCTCGCCGCCGAACATCCTCCTGAGCAAGCGCGGCGAGATCAAGGTCACGGACTTCGGCCTCGCGAAGGCGACGACCCAGCTCGAGAAGACCGACCCCGGCGTCGTGAAGGGCAAGTTCAGCTACCTCGCGCCCGAGGCGGCCAACGGCGAGCCGGTCGACGCGCGCGCGGACATCTTCGCGCTCGGCGTCGTGCTCTGGGAGATGATCGCGGGCCGCCGGCTCTTCCTCGGCGAGACCGACTACCAGACGGTCAAGCTCGTGCAGCAGGCGAACGTGCCGAGCCTCCAGCGGCTGAACCCGGACGTCGACGCCGAGCTCGAGGGCGTGATCATGAAGTCGCTCACGCGCGACCCGAACGAGCGCTACGAGAGCGCCCGCGAGTTCGGCGACGCGCTCGCGAGCTACCTCTTCTCGAAGCAGCTGAAGGTCACGAGCTACGACATCGCGAACCTCGTGAAGGAGGTCGTCGAGCGCAAGAACAAGGTCGTGAAGCCGCAGGAGGCGTCGATCATCGATCGCCTCATCCAGGAGGAGCTGCTGCGCTTCACCTCGCTCGACGATCTGTCGGGTGAGGCGCCGGTCGAGGTCGGCCAGACGCCGCTCAGCCCGGAGGACGTCGCGGGCGCGCAGCCGCTCGATCCGCTCGGCTTCGAGAACCCGGCCGACTGGTTCGCGGACGACGCGGAGGTCGCCGACGCGGTCGCCGGCGCCGCGAGCCCGGGCGCCACCAAGTCCGAGCCCGGCTGGCGCGAGAGCGGCCTCGAGGCGCCGAACCTCGGGCTCGCCGCGCCGAGCGATCTCGCGAACCTCTTGGAGTCGGACGCGCCGCCGCCGTCTGCCGGCCGCACCTCGCGCCCGACGCC
>JAEZBP010001077.1 GCA_023427125.1 Pseudomonadota bacterium
CCTCTTCGGCGCGCGGGTGGCCGAGGTGCGCGGGCGCATGGTCGCCGCGGCCAACGACGCGGCGCTGCGCGGCCTCGGGCAGCTGCGCTCGGACACCGGTGGCTACCTGCGCCGCTCGCGCATCGGCCGCATCGACGCGGTGATGGGCAGCAAGCGGCGCATCGAGATCCAGATCGAGAGCCTCGCCGCCGGGCGCTTCCCGCCCGAGCTGCAGGACCCGCTCGCGATCCAGGGCCTGCTCCGCGACGACGAGGAGTACTGGCCCTTCGAGGGCGAGTACTGGGCCGACGAGTTCGAGGAGGATCCGTCGGACGAGGCGGACGACCTCGCGGTCGACAGCGAGATCCCCGCCGAGGAGGAGGCGCTCGAAGAGGGCGCAGCAGAGGAGTTGGCGCCGTGAGGCTTCGGCCAGCCCTCCACAGCCCCTCCCCGCGAGGAGGGGAGAGCTCGCGCGTGCTTCAGGCCACGGTGGCGCTCGCGTTGCTCGTGCCGATGAGCGCCGCCGCGCAGCAGGGGGCCAACGTCTCGACGCGCTTCCAGGATCCGGCGGACGAGCGGCGGGTCGAGCTCGGCGCCGACGCCGAGGCGCCTGCCGCCCGCGAGCGCGAGCGAGGCGCGGGCGATCTCGAGGCCCGCCTCTATCTTCGCGAGCGGCCCGACGCGATCGGCGCGGCGGCGCGCGAGTTCCACGACGAGCAGCTCCAGACCCTGCTGCGCGAGCGCGAGGGGCTCCTCGTCGCGCGGCGCGACACGGCGATCCGCTTGCTCGAGGAGTTCATCCGCGAGGAGCCGGAGACCGCGGCCGAGATGCCCGACGCGCTCTTGCGGCTGGCCGAGCTGCGCTGGGAGCTCGCGCGCGCCAACTACCTGACGGCCTTCGCCGCGTGGCAGCAGGTGCCGGAGGCCAATCGCTCGGAGGAGCCGCCGCGCCCCGACTACACGAGCGCGATGCAGCTCTACGATCGCATCCTCGAGCGGCACCGCGGCTTCCCTCGTTACGATCTCGTCCTCTACATGAAGGCCTTCGCCGAGGCCGAGGCCGGCCGCACCGAGCAGGCGCTCGCGCTCTATCGCCGCATCCTGAGCGAGTTCCCCGAGAGCCGCTTCGTCCCCGACTCGCACATGGCCCTCGCCGAGTCGCGCTTCGCCGAGGGCGACTTCCCGGCCGCGCTCGAGCGCTTCGATCAGGTGCTGCGCTATCGCGACAGCGACCTCTACGGCATGGCGCTCTTCAAGAGCGCGTGGTGCCTCTGGCGGCTGAACCGCACGACCGACGCGGCGACGCGCTTCCGCCAGGTGCTCGATCTCGGCCGGGGCAGCGGGCGGGTCAGCGCCGACCAGCGCGAGCGGCTGCGCGAGCTGCAGAACGAGGCGCTCGAGTACCTCATCCAGGTCTTCACCGAGGACGAGAGCAACACCGCGACGGACGTCTTCGCCTTCCTCGAGGGCATCGGCGGCGAGCGCTACGCGGACCGCGTGCTGGTGCGGCTGGCCGGCCGCTTCTACGAGCAGGATCGTTGGGAGAACGGCGTCCAGGCCTACGAGCTGCTGCTCGAGCGGCTGCCCGCCGACGAGCGCGCGCCGCGCTGGGCCTTGGCGGGCGCGCGCGGCCGCGCGTCGCTCGGCGAGTCGGGCGCGACGACCGAGGCGCTCGACCGGCTGGCGAGCAACTACCTCGAGGGCAGCGACTGGGTGCGCCAGCAGAGCGATCCCGAGGTCGTGCGCGAGACCGCGGAGCTGATCGAGCGCGCCATCCGCGTGCGGGCGATGCGCTGGCACGACCTCGCGCAGCGCGAGCAGCAGCGGCCGCTCTTCGAGCAGGCGGCGCGGCTCTACGAGATCTACCTCGAGCACTTCCCGGAGTCGGAGCAGGCCTACAACCTCCGCTTCTACCGCGCGGAGATCCTCTTCCACCGGCTCGAGCGGTGGGACGACGCGGGGCGCGAGTACCTCGCGGCGGCGCAGCGCGATCCGGCGGGGCAGTACACGCGCGACGCGCTCTACAACGCGATCGGCGCGTTCGAGCGGGTGCGCGAGGGGCAGCTCGAGCGCTGCACCGAGCAGCGCGGCCGCGCTCCCGCGCCGCCGACGCCTCCTGCGCGGCCGACTCCGGCGCAGCCGACTCCTGCGCAGCCGGCTCCCGCTGCGGAGCCTGCTGCCGAGCCGGCCCCGCAGGATCCTTGCGGCGAGACCGACAACGATCGGCGCTTCGCGACCGCGATCGAGCTCTACGTCGAGCGCTTCCCCGAGGATCCCGATCTGCCGGAGATCCTCTTCCGGCAGGGGCGGCTCTACTACGACCGGCAGATCTTCGATCCGGCGGTGCGCCTCTTCGGCCAGCTCCTCGAGCGCTTCCCGCAGAGCCCCTACGCGGTCACCGCCGGCGAGCTGATCCTCGAGAGCTTCAACCGCGCGCGCGACTACCAGAACATCGAGGCTTGGGCGCGCCGCCTGAAGAGCTCGCCGGCGTTCGCGACCGAGGAGTCGCAGCGGCGGCTCGACGCGCTGATCCTCACGGCCGTCTTCGCGACGGGCGAGCAGCTCGCCGGGCAGAGCCAGCACGCGGAGGCGGCGACCGCATACCTGCGCGCCGCCCGCGAGTTCCCGCGCGACGCGCGCGCGCCGCAGGCCTACTTCAACGCGGGCGTGGAGTACCAGCGCGCGGGCAACCTCGGCGGCGCCTCGAGCGCGTACGATCAGCTCATCGCGCAGCACCCGAACACCGAGATCGGCGCGAGCGGCGCGTGGGCGGGCGCGCAGATGTACGAGTCGATCGCGCAGTTCTCCGACGCCGCGCGCTTCTACGAGGCCTACGGCGAGCACTTCCCGCGGGCCGAGCGAGGGGCCGACGCGCTCTACAACGCGACGCTGCTCCGGGTGACGGCCGGCCAGAGCGACAACGCCGTGCAGGACGGGCAGCGCTTCCTCGAGCGCTACCCGCGCCACGAGAGCGCCGACGAGGTGAACTTCCTGATCGGCCGCGCCCACGAGTCGGCGAACCGGCCGCGCGAGGCCGCCGAGGTCTACCGCCGCTTCATCCGCAGCGCGCGCAGCCTCGATCGCCAGGTCGAGGCGGGCACCCGGCTCGCCCAGGTGCTCGCC
>JAEZBP010001099.1 GCA_023427125.1 Pseudomonadota bacterium
TGCCCATCGCGCCGCCCGCGAGCCCGGCCGCCGCCGCGAGGCCCGCCGCGCCCCAGAAGAAGAGGGGGCTGATGCCGCGGTACTGCGCCGCGAGCTCGCCGAGGTTGAACGTGAGCGCGCGGGTCTCGCGCGCCGCGATCTGGATCTGCTGGCGCGAGTCCTGGTAGCCCTCGGCCCGCAGCAGCACCACGTGGCTCCCGCCCGGGATGCGCACGGTGCCGGGCGAGGTGCCGACCTCGCGATCGTCGACCCAGACCTCCGCCGGGACGTTCGAGGTGATCTGCACGGTCGCCAAGAGCCCCTCGAGCGCGGCGATCGTGCCCTGCACCTCGCCGCGCCGCGGCTGATCGGCGGGCGCCTCCTCGAGGAAGCGGCTGTAGTACTGGAGCGCCTGGTCGTAGCGGAAGAGCCGCTCGTGCGCGCGGGCGATGTTGAAGAGGATCAGCGGGCGCGCGGGGTGCTCGCCGACGAGATCGTAGGCGCGCATGAACTCGACGAGCGCGGCGTCGTAGTTGCCCTGCTCGAGGAGCGCCGTGCCGCGGTCCAGGTGCTCGCGCGCCTGCACCACGTTCGGTGGGTCCGAGCTCGGCGGGTCCTGCGCCTCCACCCCGACCGGCGCGAGCGCCAGCGCCAACCCTAAGCCCAGTGCGAGCCAGCCCGATCTCATCACGGCAAGTCCTCCGATGGCGGGCGAGGGTAGCAAAAACGCCGCGCGACAGGTGGGACCTCCTTCCAAGAACCGCCCTCCCGCACGTAGTCCTTTTGTCCTGATGCAGTCTGGCGGTACGCTAGGCACCTTCTTTCGTGGACGAGCGAGACATGAGCGAGACGCTGCTGGCGGCATCCTCCCGGGACCCGCGGATCGGACAGCTGGTCCAGGACCGCTACCGCATCGTGCGGAAGATCGGCGAGGGCGGCATGGGGGCGGTGTACGAGGGCGAGCACACCGTCATCAAGCGGAAGGTCGCGATCAAGTGCCTGCACGCGCAGTACGCGAGCAACCAGGAGATGGTGAATCGCTTCCAGCGCGAGGCGATGGCGGCCAACACGGTGCGCCACCCGAACATCGTCGAGGTGACCGACATGGGCCGCTTCGAGGACGGCGCCGTGTTCATGGTGCTCGAGTTCCTCGAGGGCAGCGAGCTGTCCGGCTTGCTGAAGGGGGAGGGCGCGCTCCCGCTCTCGCGCGTCGTGCACATCATCGGTCAGGCGTGCGACGCGCTCGCCGCCGCGCACGAGCACGGCATCGTCCACCGCGACCTGAAGCCCGACAACATCTTCATCCTCCCGCGCGGCGAGGAGGGCCGCGACTTCGTGAAGGTGCTCGACTTCGGCATCGCGAAGTTCCGCGAGTCGGGCGGCAGCGGGATGACCCGCACCGGGATGACGATGGGGACGCCGAACTACATGGCGCCCGAGCAGGCGCAGGCGAGCAAGGACCTCGACCACCGCGCCGACATCTACTCGCTCGGCGTCATCCTCTTCCACTGCATCACGGGCCAGCTCCCCTACGACGACGAGTCCTTCCCCATGCTGATGGTGAAGGTCGTGAGCTTCCCGGCGCCGCGGCTCAGCTCGCTCGTGCCCCAGATCCCCCCGCAGATCGACGAGCTCGTCCACCGGATGCTCGCGAAGAGCCCCGCGATGCGGCCGAGCAACTGCAAAGAGGTGAAGGCCGTCCTCTCGCAGTTCCGCGACGTGCACGTGCGCTTCGCCGTCGGCCAGGCGCCCCAGCCGATCAGCCCGCCGGTCACCCCCTATCCCTCCTCGCCCGGCACCGACATGACGCGGCCGCTCGGCGGGCAAGCGCCCATCGCGCCTCCCGGCTCGAACCCCAGCCAAGTCGCTCATGGGTCAGGCCCACAGGCGGGCTACTCGCAGCCCGGCTACGGCTCGAGCCCCTCGGCGTCGGCGATCGAGGTGCCGCGCTCGAAGCTCCCGATCCTCATGATCCTCGCCGCGGTGCTCCTCGTGCTCGGCGGAGGCGCCGCGGCGCTCGCCTTCGCGATCTGGGGGAACACCGCGGACGCCCCGCCGCCGCCGCCGATCGTCGTCTCGAACGAGGACCCGCCGCCCGATACCGACCCCACGCCTCCCGATCCCGATCCGGTCGTCGATCCGCCGGAGGTCGTCGCGCGGCCCGAGCCGACGCCCCCGCCGCTCGATCCGACGCCCGCGGCGCAGACGGTGCGCGTCCAGGTGAGCGTGACCCCCGCGGACGCCCAGCTCTTCCTCGACGGCAACGCGATCGCGAACCCCTTCGACGCCGATCTCCCACAGCAGACCGAGCCGCGGCGGCTCGAGGCGCGCCCCCGCGGCTACCGCACGCACGTGCAGGATCTCGTCCTCATCTACGCCCAGCGGGTCAACATCACGATGCGCCGCGGGAGCGGCGTCGACGATCAGCGCCGCTCGACCCCGCGGGTCGACAACACGCCCACCACGCGCCCGAGCGATCCACCGACGACGACGCCGACCACGACGCCCCCCGCGACGCCGACCACCCCCACGACGCCGACCACGCCGACCACGCGGCCCTCCGACGGCTTCGAGCGCATCGAGATCTGACGGATCGAGGGGTCGGTGGGTTATCCTCTCGCGCGATCACGTGATCGAGACGGGAGAGGAATGTCGGTCCTGCGTTTTCAGCTGAACGGGCGCGCCATCGAGGCGAGCGGCGTCGATCCCAGCACGACCTTGCTCGCGTGGCTGCGCGAGCGCGGGATGACCGGCACCAAAGAGGGCTGCGCGGAGGGCGAGTGCGGCGCGTGCGCGGTCGTGCTCGTCAAGCGCGGTGAGGGCGGCAAGGCGCGCTACGAGCCGGTCAACAGCTGCCTCTTCCTGCTCGCGTCGGCGGCCGACCAGGAGATCCTCACCGTCGAGGGCGTCGCCACGGACGGCGCGCTCCACCCGGTGCAGGAGGCGATGGTGCGGCTCGGCGGCAGCCAGTGCGGCTACTGCACGCCCGGCTTCGTGATGAGCCTCTTCGCCGAGCACTACCGCGAGGGCCGCGCCGAGAGTGGCTTCGACGTCGAGTCGATCGCCGGAAACCTCTGCCGCTGCACCGGCTACCGCCCGATCCGCGACGCGGGCCGCGCGCTCCCCACGGTCGACGCGCGCGATCGCCACGCGCAGCGGCTCGAGGAAGCCCCGCCCGCGCTCACCGACCTGCGCTACGAGAGCGGCGCGCGCCGCTTCTTCCGGCCGACCTCGCTGAGCGACGCGCTCGCGCTCCGCGCCCGCCACCCCGAGGCGAAGCTCGTCTCGGGCGGGACCGATCTGGTGGTCGAGATCAACCAGCGCCACGCGCGCTTCGAGACGATCCTCTCGCTCGAGGCGGTCGCCGAGCTCTCGGCGATCGAGGATCGCGACGACGCGGTGGTCATCGGCGCCGCGGTGACCCTGAGCGAGATCGAGCAGCGCCTCGGCGCGGAGGTCCCGCTCTTCGGCGAGCTCTTCCCGCTCTTCTCCTCGCGCTTGATCCGCAACCGCGCGACGCTCGGCGGCAACCTCGCGACCGCCTCACCGATCGGCGACTCGCCCCCGGTCCTGCTCGCGCTCGACGCGGAGCTCTGCCTCGCCTCGACGCGCGGCGAGCGCACGCTCCCGCTCGAGACGTTCTTCACCGGCTATCGCAAGACCGCGATGGCCGAGGACGAGATCCTGGTCTCGGTGCGCATCCCCAAGCCCTATCCGTCGATCGCCCGCTTCTACAAGGTGAGCAAGCGCCGCCACGACGACATCAGCACGGTGGCCGC
>JAEZBP010001107.1 GCA_023427125.1 Pseudomonadota bacterium
GCCCGTGCCCGTGCCCGTGCCCGTGCGCGTTGCCGTGCCCTTGCCCTCGCCGTGCCCGCGCCCGTGCCCTTGCCCGTGCCCTCGCCGTGCCCATGCCCGTGTCGCCGCGCGCGTGTCCCTATCGCGCTCGGAGCGCGCTCGAGCCATCGCCGAGAGACGATTCGACCTGACGGTCGATGAGGGCCGGTCACTGCGGGGCGCGCGCGAGGAGGCGCGCGGCGTGGCGGTCGTCTCGCCAGTCCTCACGATGGAAGAGGATCTCGAGGCCGGCGGCGAGCTCGAGGAGCTCGCTCGGCTCGGCGAGCCAGCGGCGCGAGGGGTGCGGGTGGCGCTCGAGGTTCGTCACGGTGAGCACCTCCGCGAGCAGCACGCCGCCCGGGGCGAGACGGGCCTTCATCGCCGGCCAGAGCGAGGGCTGGCGGTAGTGGAAGCAGGTGATGAGCGCGAAGGGGCCCTCGGGGAGCTCGCTCTCTTCGAGGTCCATCGCGCTCGTCTCGAGCGAGAGGCCCTCCTTCGCGGCGGCGTCCCTCGCGATCGCGAGGCCGACCGGAGAGACGTCGACCGCCGTCACCGCGAGGCCGCGGCGCGCCGCCCAGAGCGCGATGCGCCCGCTCCCCGCCGCGACGTCGAGCGCGCGTCCAGACTCGGGAAGCGCGAGGTCGAGCGCGTCGATCCACGCCGGCGCCTCGCCGGTGCTCCCTTGCGCGTACCGCGCGTCCCACTTTGCGCGATCCTCGGTCGCCATGGCGGCGAGCGAAGCACGAACGGCGTGCAGAAGAAAGGGCTTGCACACGGCGACAGAGGTCGAATCCCGTGTCGGGACATGGCCGCCGGTTGCGTGGCCAGGGGAGGTCGAGAGAGATGGCAAAGACGGGGTACGACGACGTCGTGGCGGCGCGCACGCGCGCGGCCGTTCAGATCCTCGAGGCGGCCGACATGCTGGAGGCGTACCTCGTCGCTGGCGGGAAGCCGACGGATCTGACGTCCATCCGCGATCACGGCACCCGCGCGGAGGCGCTCAACCTCGCGCAGACCGCGGCCCAGGCGAGCGGAGGCGCAGCGACCCTCGTGGTGCTGCAAGAGCTCGCGTGGGTGCAGCGCGAGTACGTGACGATCATGGCGGCGCTCAGGTCGGAGCGCGTCGATCTGGTGGAGGCAGGCGCCACCCCGGAGGTGCTCGAGCAGGTCGACGCGATCCTCAAGGACGAGACGCAGATCTCCGTGCGCACGACCACCCTCGCAGACGGCTCGACGCAGAAGAAGCGACAGGCGTCGAAGGCGCAAGAGGCGACGCGCGCGGAGATCGAGCGTGACGCCAGCGCCCTCATCGAGCTGACCGAGATCCACGCGGGGCTCGGGCAGCGGAGGATCGATCTCGCGCGACTGACGCAGCTTCGTGATCGCGCGCGCGCGCTCAGCGGAAAGCTGGCGAAGCGGAGCGAGAAGAAGGGCGCGGCGAAGGGCGTGACCAAGTCCGAGCTGAGCGCTTTCCGGGGTGTGCTGAGCGCCCTCCGGGGTGTGCTGAGCATCGCCCCGGGTGTGCCGAGCGCGCTGGCGGGGCAGTCTGAGCGCTCCCCCGGGGTGTGCTGAGCATCGTGACCGGCTCTCCCGAGCCTTTTCCCGGCTGACCTCTGCTCGTCCCGGACCCTGCGGAGCGCCGCGCCGGACCCTTCCGAGCTCCCTCCGGCGTGCTCCCAGCGCATTCGCGGGTCGTGCCGAGCTCTGCTCCGACCCCCCGGAGCGCCGGCCCGCCGTAACGAGTGTGGCGGCGCCCGCGCGGCGCTGGGATGTGCACGGATCGTCGCACCGGGTCCGCTCGGCGCTCGGCGCCACGACGCATGGCGCTCGAGGTCGCTCGGTCGCCGCGTCAGCTGCGGGTGGCTTCGGTGGTGTTGCCGGTGTGCCCGAGATCGCGGCGGCCACCGTTCGGCGGGGGCTCGCGGTCGTACGCGTCCACCGGGTCCGCGGCGTCGATCGCGGGGCTCCCGGCGCGCAGGCGGTAGTCGTCGGCCGCAGGGCTCTCGAACATGGGGTCGGCGTCGATGTTGCCGGGGCCTGCGAAGCCGCCCTCGATCAGCGAGTACGAGATGGCGATCGTCCCGGTGTCCTCGATCTCGATGGGAGAGGTGACGTCGACGATGATCGAGTTGCGGACCTCGACGCTGCAGATCCCGTCGAGGTAGACGGCGCTCGTCCGGCAGTTGCCCGCGATGGTCGCGTTGATCAGCTCGAACCGGGTGCCTCCGTCCGGCCCCTCGTCGACATAGATCGCCGATCCGCCGTCGCTCGGGCAGGTGTTGTCGAAGAACAGGTCGTTCTCGGAGACGGCCGACGCGTCCTCGTCGATGAAGAGGCCGCTCCCCGTCGACGGCGCGTGGTTGGCCTCGAAGACGTTGCCGTAGAGCCTCCCGCGCAGGCTCGAGCCGAAGAGGATGGCGCCCCCTCCCCACCCGTAGCCGGCCTCGACGCCGATCGCGTTCCGGCGGATCACGTTGCGCGCGACGGTGACCTCGCCGCGGCCGGCGACGTACAGCCCGCCGCCGTGATCACCGAGGCCGCGGTTGTCCTCGACGACGTTGTCCGCGATGAGCATCTCGCCCTCGTAGAAGACGGCCATCGCCGCGCCTTTGCCGGCTTCGTTGTCGCGGATGAGGTTGCCTTGGATGCGCCCGCCTCCGTCGAGGTAGATGCCGCCGCCTTCGTCGTTGATGCCGGGCACGCGGCTCGCCTCGATGACGTTGCCGAGGATGTCGTAGCTGCCGCCGGTCGCGTACACGCCCCCGCCGTCGCACCCGTAGTACATGCGGCAGCTCCCGGTGCCGCCGTGGATGACGAGGCCCTGGAGGCGGGAGCCGCTCGCGTCGTCGAGGGTGAAGAACGTGCCCGACGGAGCCTCGACCCGCGTCGGGTGGGCGTTCGGGTCCCAGGTCGAGAAGTCGGCCGAGAAGCCGCCGATCACGAGCACCCGCTTTCCGCGGACGACGACGTTCTCTCGGTAGGTGCCGGCCGCGATCTGGACGACGCCTCCGCTGCTCACGCGGTCCACGGCGGCCTGGATCGTCTGCCCGCTCGAGACGCACTCGACGCCGGCTCCACACGCCCTCGGCGTCCACGGCTCGATCGCCGGGATCGTCGGGATGGGATCGCCCGCGCCGCCGTCGCGGGCGCTCGATCCGTCGGGCGGGCGCGG
>JAEZBP010001172.1 GCA_023427125.1 Pseudomonadota bacterium
GGCCAGTGCCGATCGAGGGCGCCGCCGGCACGCTCGACGCGGCGATGCTCGAGACCAAGGCGAGCTACGACGCGCTGATCGCGCGCATCGCCGGCGATCCCGTCGCGCGCGCGCGCATCCTCGAGAACCGCGTCTACCAGGCCTTCTCGCGCACGCTGGCCCGCTCGCACGCCTACGTGGCGATGGAGCGCCTCCACGACGTGCTCGCCGAGAGCGCCCACGATCTCGTGGTCCTCGACACCCCGCCGACCCGCAGCGCGCTCGACATCCTCGACGCGCCCGGCCGGCTGCTCTCGTTCCTCGACGAGCGCGTGCTCGGCGCGTTCGTCCGCTCCTCGAGCGAGCCGCGCGGCGCCGCGGCCTGGATACGCGCGCGGGGCAGCGCGGTCTTGCTGCGCCTCTTCGGGCTCTTGGCCGGCGACACGGTCGCGGGCGAGCTGGCCGGCTTCTTCGAGGTCTTCTTCCACCTCCGCCGCGGCTTCGCCGAGCGCGCGGCTCGCGTGCAGCGCGAGCTGCTGAGCGCGAGCACCGCCTTCATCCTCGTCAGCGCCCCCGAGGCGACGCACCTCGACGACGCCGCGTACCTGCGGGACGGCCTCCTCGCGCGCCGCGTGCCGCTCCGCGCCTACCTGTTCAACCGCGCGTTCCTGCCGGGCGAGGACGGCGCCCCGCTCGGCCCCGGCGCAGCCTACGACGCCGAGGCGATCCTCGACCGAGCCTGGCCCGAGGCCGGCCCCGCGCGAGCAGACGCGCTCGCCGCGATCGCCGCCGCTCAGGCCCTCCGCCGTGAGCTCGCCCTCGAGAACGAGGCGCTCGACCGCGCGATGCGCGCGTTCTGCCACGACGCCGGCGCCACCCTGCGGCTCCGCTTCCCCACCCTCGCCGAGGAGCCCACCTCGATCCCGGCCCTGCGCGCCCTCCTCGCCCGCGGCACCCCGATCTGAGCGGGGCAGCGGGCGCGGATCGGGTTGCTCCCCTCCTCCCGCGCGGAGGAGGGATGGACGGCGTCCACGGAGCACGCCGCGGCCACATGGAAGCTGTCTTGCCAGCCGAGCGGTGCTATGTCGGTGCGGTGAGTCGCCGGTGTCGGCGGCTCCGCCACAGGAGAGCGAATGGCTCGAGGCACATACTCACCCGCAAAACGACAGCGCGAGGCCGACAAGGCTCGCAAGAAGCAAGACAAGGCCGAGCGCCGCCGCGAGCGCCGCGAGCGTGGCCCTGGAGAGGTCGAGGTCGTCTCGGCCGAGGAGATCACCGGCCGGCTGCCCACCTCGGACGAGGCCCTGCAGATGATGGAGGATCGCGCGCGCGCCCCGCGTGGCGCCTCGGCGATCCCGTTCCGCCTCTTCGTGGGCGGCCTGAGCCACGACACCACCGCCGAGCACCTGCGGCAGACGTTCGGCGAGTACGGCCCCGTCTCCGACGCGGTGGTGGTCACCGATCGGGACAGCGGCACCTCCCGCGGCTTCGGGTTCGTGACGATGGCCAACCGCAAGGACGCGCCCCGCGCGATCGAGATGTTGCACGGCTCGCACCTGAACGGCCGATCGATCGTCGTGAACGCCGCGACCGACCGTCGCTGACCGTGAGCATCCGTCCCCTCTCCTTCCATGAGGAGCGCGCGCCCGTCCCGTCGGTTCCGGTTGTCTTCGGTCCGGCGGGACCGCGCGTCGGATGACGGGCCCGATCGACGTCGGCACCGCGGTGGTGCTCGGGGCGGTGCAGGGGATCACGGAGTTCCTGCCCATCTCGAGCGACGGCCACGTCGCGCTCTTCGCGATGCTCTTCGGCGTCTCCGACGAGCTGCCCCTCTCGATGGTGGTGATGCTCCACGTCGGGACGCTGATCGCGACGGTCATCGCGTTCCGCGAGGACCTGGCGCTGCTCAGCCGGGACACTCTCTCGGGGCTGCGCGAGCCGCGCGCGTTCCTGGCCACCCCGAGCGGCAAGCTGGTGGCTGGCATCCTGATCGCGAGCGTGCCGACCGCGATGATCGGGCTCGCGATCGAGGACCACGTGGAGAGCTGGGCCCGGGTCCCGTGGATCGTCGGCGGCTGCCTCCTCCTGTCGGCGGTGGCCGTCCTGACGACCCGCCGAGGAGGCGGCGAGGCCGACGTGCTGCCGCCCTGGCAGGCGCTCTTCATCGGCGTCGCGCAGGGGCTCGCCGTCCTGCCCGGCCTCACCCGCAGCGGCTCCACCATCGCGGTCGCGATGCTCCTCGGGCTGAGCGGACCGGCCGCCTTCCGCTTCTCGTTCCTGCTCTCCTTGCCCGCGATCTTCGGCGCGACGCTGCTCAAGGCGCGCGACTACGAGGAGCTCGCCGCGCTCGGCCCCGGCGTGATCGCCGGCGCCCTCACCGCGCTCGTCGTCGGCTACCTCGCGCTGCGCTGGCTGCGCTCCATCGTGAACCAAGGCCGCTTCTGGACCTTCGGCTTCTATCTGATACCGCTCGGCCTCGGCATCGTCGCCTGGGACCTCCTCCGATGAAACGCGCGTTCACCATCGTCATGGCCGGCGGTTCCGGCACTCGGTTCTGGCCTCTCTCGCGGGCCGACCGCCCGAAGCAGCTCCTGCCGCTCGCCGGAGGCGACGAGCCGCTGCTCACCGCGACCGTGCGGCGCGCGCTCCGCGTGAGCGCCAAGGAGGACGTGCTCGTCGTCACCTCGGAGCGGCTCGCCGACGCGACGCGCGCGGCCGTCCCGAGCCTCCCCGCCGAGAACGTCCTCGCCGAGCCGGTCGGCCGGAACACCGCGCCCTGCATCGGCTGGGCGGCCTCGCGCGTCGCGCGGATCGATCCCTCTGCGGTCTGCGCCGGCTTGCCCGCCGACCATCACATCGCCGACGAGGACGAGTACGCGCGGGTGCTCTCGCTCGCGCTCGAGACCGCGGCCGACGGTGACATCGTGACGGTCGGGATACGCCCGAGCCGCGCCGAGACCGGCTACGGCTACATCGAGATGGGTGAGCCGCTCGGAGCGGAGCGAAGGGACGGTATGCCGACGCCCGCGGAGGCCGCCGGAGCGGGTGTCGGCAGCCCGTCCCGCAGCGGAGCGACCCATGTACACAGCGAGAGCGCGTATCGCTGCCGGCGCTTCGTCGAGAAGCCGAACCGGCAGCGCGCCGAGCAGTTCCTCGCCGCCGGCACGTTCCTCTGGAACAGCGGGATGTTCTTCTTCCGCGCCCAGACGATGCTCGACGCGATCCGCGCCCACCTCCCCGGCCTCGGCGCGACGCTCGACCGGCTGCTCGCGGCGAGCGAGGGCGAGGAGGAGGCGATCTTGCGCGAGGTCTACCCCACTCTCCCCGACGTCTCGATCGATCACGGCGTGATGGAGAAGGTGCGCGACGTCGCCGTCGTGCCGGCCGACTTCGGCTGGTCGGATCTCGGCGGCTTCGCGGCCGCGTGGGAGCTCGCGCCGCGTGACGACGAGCAGAACAGCGCGCCCGAGGGCGCCCTGCTCGTCGACGCGAGCGGCTGCTTCGTCCGCGCGCCGGCGGGCAAGGTCGTGGCGCTGCTCGGGGTGCGCGATCTGGTCGTCGTCGACACCGAGGACGCGCTGCTCGTCGTCCCGCGCGAGCGCGCCCAAGAGGTGAAGAAGATCGTGGACGCCCTCAAGAAGCGCGGCGACGAGGAGCACACCTGAGCATGGCGAGCGTGGCGAGGATCCCGAACCCGAACGTCTTTCGCGAGTACGACATCCGCGGCGTGGCCGATCGCGATCTGCCCGACTCGCTCGCGCGTGATCTCGGCCGCGCGCTCGGCACGCTCTGGGTGCGACGCGGCGCGGCGCGCGTGGCGCTCGGCGCCGACTGCCGGCTCAGCTCGCCGCGGCTGAAGAGCGCGCTTCGCGAGGGGCTGCTCGAGTGCGGGCTGACGGTGCTCGACATCGGCAGCGGCCCCACGCCGATGATGTACTTCTCGGTCTTCCACGGCCCGGACGGCGCGCCGCTCGACGGCGGCGTGCAGGTGACGGGGAGCCACAACCCGCCGGCCGAGAACGGCTTCAAGATGATGGCCGGCCGCGAGACGCTGAGCGGGGAGGACATCGCGCTCCTCCGCACGATGATCGAGCAGGAGGACTTCGTGCGCGCGCCGGGCGGGCGGGTCGAGGAGCTCGATCCGCTGCCGGCCTACACCGGCTTCGTGAAGGGCAACGTCGCGCTCCGCCGCACCGATCTGCGCCTCGCGATCGACGCGGGGAGCGGCTCGGCCGGCCCCGTCGCCCTCGCCGCGCTCCGCGCGGTCGGCCTCGATCCCATCCCGCTCCTCTGCGAGCCGGACGGCAGGTTCCCGGTGCACCACCCGGATCCGTCGGAGCCGCACAACCTCGAGCTCCTGCGGCGCACGGTGCTCGAGCGCGGGCTCGACCTCGGCATCGCCTACGACGGCGACGGCGATCGGATCGGCGTGATCGACGCGCAGGGCGAGGTGCTCTTCGGCGATCGCCTGCTGATCCTGCTCGCGCGCCACGTGCTTCGCGATCGCCCGGGCGCGGCGATCCTCGGCGAGGTGAAGTGCTCGCAGACGCTCTACGACGACATCGCCAAGCACGGCGGCCGGCCGATCCTCTGGAAGACCGGGCACTCGCTCATCAAGAAGAAGATGCGCGAGGAGGGCGCGCTGCTCGCGGGCGAGATGAGCGGGCACGTCTTCTTCGCCGATCGCTTCTTCGGCTTCGACGACGCGGTGTACGCGACGCTGCGGCTGCTCGAGATCCTCGCGGCCGAGGGGCGGCCTCTTCACGAGCTGCTCGCCGACGTGCCGGCGACCGTGTCGACCCCGGAGATCCGCGTGGACTGCCCGGACGAGCTGAAGTTCGCGGTGGTCGAGCGGGTGAAGGAGCGCTTCGCGCAGGGCCACGAGGTCATCACGGTGGACGGCGCGCGCATCCTCTTCGAGGGCGGCTGGGGCCTCGTGCGGGCGAGCAACACGCAGCCGGTGCTCGTGCTGCGCTTCGAGGCGGAGGACGAGGCACGCCTGAGCGCGATCCGCGCCGAGGTCGAGCGGGCGGTCTCGGAGGCGAGGGGCTGATGGCGAACCGAACGCTGCCGATGACCGACGCGATCCACGCCTACCTCGTGGGCGTGTCGGTGCGCGAGCCCGAGGTGATGGCGCGCCTGCGCGAAGAGACCGCGAGCCTGCCGACCGCGATGATGCAGATCGGGCCGGAGCAGGGCGCGTTCATGGGCTGGCTGGTCGGGCTGATGGGCGCGCGGCGCGCGCTCGAGATCGGCACCTACACGGGCTACAGCGCGATGGCGGTGGCGCGCGCGATGGGCCCGGAGGGGCGCCTCCTCTGCTGCGACGTGAGCGACGAGTACACGCGCATCGCGCGACGCTACTGGACGGAGACGGGCCTCGCCGATCGCATCGAGCTGCGCCTCGGCCCGGCGATCGAGACCTTGGACGCGCTGATCGCGTCGGGAGCCGCTGGCACCTACGACTTCGCGTTTCTCGACGCCGACAAGGAGAGCTACGGCGCGTACTACGAGCGCTGCCTCGTCCTCCTGCGCGCCGGCGGCGTCATCGCGATCGACAACGTGCTCTGGGGCGGCAAGGTGGCCGATCCGATCCACACCGAGAGCTCGACCGAGGCCCTGCGCGCCCTCAACGCCAAGATCGGCACCGACGAGCGCGTCGACGCGTGCATGGTCCCGATCGGCGACGGCCTGAGCCTCGCCCGCAAGCGCTGAGCACCGAGCCCGACGCTGAGGCCGAGACCGCCGCCGAGACGCCGGGACGGAGAGGGACGCGGACGCGACCGCGAGCCCGACGCCGAGGTCGACGTGCTGGGGATCGAGCGTCCGGCGGCAGCACAGTCATGCCGTGTGCACGCCGAGCTTTCGGGGG
>JAEZBP010001174.1 GCA_023427125.1 Pseudomonadota bacterium
GATGGGCATCGAGCGGATCGAGGGTGGAGCATGCGGCGCCGAGGGGTGGCGCGAGGGCGGCGGCCCGCCGATCACGAGCGTGGAGCCGACCTGCGGCGAGGAGCTCGCGACCGTGAGGAGCGCGAGCGACGAGGACTACGAGGTGGTCGTCCGCTCTGCCCTCGCGCGCTTCGACGAGTGGAGGATGCGGCCCGCGCCCAAGCGCGGCGAGCTGGTGCGCACCTTCGGCGAGCTCCTGCGCGCGCACAAGGAGCCGCTCGGCGAGCTCGTCTCGCTCGAGATGGGGAAGATCCGCGCCGAGGGCCTGGGCGAGGTCCAGGAGATGATCGACATCTGCGACTTCTCCGTCGGCCTGAGCCGGCAGCTCTACGGGCTCACCATCGCCTCGGAGCGCCCGCGGCATCGCATGATGGAGCAGTGGCACCCGCTCGGCCCGGTGAGCGTGGTGACCGCGTTCAACTTCCCGGTGGCGGTCTACGCGTGGAACGCCGCGATCGCCGCGGTGTGCGGCGACGTCGTCCTCTGGAAGCCCTCGCCGCGCACGCCGCTCGCGTCGATCGCCGTCCAGCACCTCGCGAACCTCGCGGCGCGCGAGCACGACGCGGCCGGCGTCTTCAACCTGCTGCTCGGCGGCGCCGAGCTCGGCGAGCGCACCTGTGACGACCCGCGCATCCCGCTCGTGTCGTTCACCGGCTCGATCCCGGTCGGCAAGAAGGTCGCCGCGCGGGTCGGCGCGCGCCTCGGGCGCACCCTGCTCGAGCTCGGCGGCAACAACGCGATCATCGTGATGGCCGACGCCGATCTCGATCTGGCGGTGCGCGCGATCACCTTCGGCGCGGTCGGCACCGCGGGGCAGCGCTGCACCAGCACACGCCGCGTCTTCGCTCACCGTGAGGTCATCGCCGAGCTGCTCACGCGGCTCGAGAAGGCCTACGCGACCGTGCGCATCGGCGACCCGCTCGAAGAGGGCACCTTGATGGGGCCTTTGTGCAGCGAGCACGCGGTCCGCGCCTACGAGGACGCGCTCGCGCGCGCAGGCGCCCAGGGCGGCGAGATCGTCACGGGCGGCCGCCGCCTCGCGCGCGCGGGCCACTTCGTCGAGCCCACGATCGTCAGGGCGCCGGAGCAGGCGCGCTTTCCGATCGCCTTCGAGGAGACCTTCGCGCCCATCCTCTATGTCTTCGAGGTCGACGATCTCGAGCAGGCGATCGCCGCGCAGAACGCGGTCCCGCAGGGGCTCTCGAGCGCCATCTTCACCGAGTCGATGCGCGCGGCCGAGCGCTTCGTGAGCGCGGTGGGCTCCGACTGCGGGATCGCGAACGTGAACATCGGCACGAGCGGCGCCGAGATCGGGGGCGCGTTCGGCGGTGAGAAGGAGACCGGCGGCGGGCGCGAGTCCGGCTCCGACTCGTGGAAGGCCTACATGCGGAGGCAGACCTGCACCATCAACTGGGGCGGGGATCTCCCCCTCGCTCAGGGTGTGGTCTTCGTGTAAGGGCACGCGAACGGGCCCTAAGGAGACCGGGCGACTAAGCGAGCGCCACGGCGCGGGTACCAACCGCGCGGCTTGTGCGGGGATCAGGAGGCGCCTACGGCTCGATCTGAGAGGCACGTCAGATGAGGGCGGGCTCTCTCGGGACCGGTGAGCGACAGCCGCGGGGCTCGGCCGCGCGCGGAGGCGCACCGAGACAAGCGGGAGGTGTTGGGGATGCGCTGCAATACGTGCGGTGGTGAGCTGACGATGCTCCTACTCACCGCGGTCTGTGACCGCTGCGAGACGCCGCGCTCGTCCTCGGGCTCCTTCGACGGCGGCTACATCGTGTGGCGGTCGCGGCCGCCCGGGAGCTGCGAGTACGTCTTCAAGAGCCGGGCGGACGCGGAGCGGTGGCGCGCGGCGGCGGGCCTGGATCGCTTCCCGATCCGCGCCGTGCTCTCGCGCACGCCGTTTCGCTGGCGCCGCAGCACAGGGAGCGTGCGCGACATCGAGCTCGCCGATCGCCTCTTCGAGATCTTCCCCGACGGCGGCCACGAGCCCGGCCCGAACCGCGCGTTCCTCGACGCGTAGCCGCTACCCGGCGGGCGGGAACGGGCTCGTCAGCTCTCCGCGCTGGTAGGCGCGCAGGCCGAAGCCGGCCGCCGCGGAGAGCAGGATGACGACGACCAGCGCGATCAGGAAGAGCAAGAGGCCCCTGCGCTTCTTCTTCGGTGGCACCGGCGCGATCGGCTGCGCGTAGGGAGCGGCCATCGGCGAGGCGTACGACGACTGCCCGTAGCTGGGCGGCGCACCGTAGGGGCTCGCGACGCTCGGGCCGTAGGAAGGGCTCAGAGCGCCGGCGGGGCTCGCGGGGGGCGGCGTGAGCCCCGACATCCCCGGAATGAAGAGCGTGTCGCCGCCCTGCGCCTTCACCGGGGCCTCCTCGCGGGAGGCCTCCGTCAGCGGGGCCGTGTCCCCTCCTTCCGGCTTGATGGCGTCACGATCGGTCTGGCTGGCGTAGCTCTGCTGCTCGAAGCTCGCGAGCGCGGGGGCCACGTCGCGGACGTCGGGCAGATCGCCGAGCGACGCCGAGAGATCGAGCGCGAGCGTCGAGCCCTTGTTTGCCACCAGCGCTTGATGGCTGGCGCCGCTCGAGGTCGTCCGGCGGGGCCTCGCGGCTACCGCGATCTGCGGCCGGTGCGAGGGAGAGCCGATCGCGGCTGCGTACGCGTCGGCGAGGTCGCTCGTCCTCGAGAAGCGGCGCGCAGGATCGGGATCCATCGCGCGGCGAACCACGTCGCCGAGCGCGCTCGGCAGATCGGGGCGCACCTTCTCGAGGGGGATCACTCGACCCTCGAGCACGCACCCGAGGAGCTGGCCGTAGTCCTGTCCCGGATACGGCGAGCGGCCGCTCAGGCTCTCGTACACCACGACGCCCACCGAGTAGATATCGACCGCCGGGCCCGCCGCGGCCGCGTTGCGGATCTGCTCGGGCGCCATGTAGCGCGGCGTGCCGAGGATCATCCCGCTGTGGGTCAGGTTCTTCGACTGGAGCGCCATGCGCGAGAGCCCGAAGTCGACGAGCTTCGCGCGCGGATCGCCGGTCGCAGGCAGGAAGACGTTGTCGGGCTTCAAGTCGCGATGCACGACGCCGCGCGCGGGGGCCGCGCCGAGCGCGCCGCCGATGCAGTCGAGGATGCGCTGGAAGTCCTGTGGATCCTCGAAGCGGCCGGCGTTCGTGAGGCGCGTCTTGAGCGTCACCCCCTCGAGCAGCTCCATCGCGAGGTAGGGGATGGCGTCCGCGGTCTTGTGGAACGCGTAGACCTCGACGATGCAGGGGTGGCCGATCGACGCGAGCACCTCGGCCTCGCGCTTGAAGCGCTCGACCGTCTCCTCCTCGCCCATACGCTCGCGGTGCAGGATCTTCAGCGCGACCCGCCGCGACGAGTGCAGCTCCGTCGCCGCGTAGACCCGGCCCATCGCGCCCGACCCGAGGAGCTCGTCGATGCGATAGCGATCCGCGAAGAAGGCTCCCGGCCCGAAGGTCGGCACCATGACGGTCGCTTCGTCTTCCTCGAACATGCCCGCGGCGCCGAGCATACCCCGATCCAGGCCGGTGCTACGATGCTCGACGATGAGCAGGGCCGAAGACGCGGAGCACGCCTCGTTCGTCCCGCTGGACGGGGAGACGGCCCGCGCGCTCGAGGACGCGGCGTCGGCCCTCCGAGGCGCGCGGCGCGATCTGGACCTCGCCGCGCAGGCGCTGCTCGAGCTCGCCGAGGACATGAAGATCGACGCCGTGCGCCGGCTCGCCGAGCGCGGCGCCTCGGCCGCGCAGCTCGCGCGCTACGAGGAGGCGTTCGACGAGGCCGCCGGCGCGCTGAGGGCGCGGCGCGAGGCGCTCGAGGTCGCGTGCGCGCAGATGCAGCGCGCGGTCGATCGCGTCCGCTGATTTGAGTTGAGTTGCTGGGCGCGCGCTTCGCGAGCGCGCGGGCCGAGCTACGCGGCACTGACCCGCTGGCGCTTCGCATGCGCGCCCCCGACTACCAGTGATGCACGGCGGCGAGCTCGCCGTAGAGCTCGGTGTCGGGACCGCCGAGCTCGAGCACGTCTCCGTAGAGGCGCCGGCGCCCTGCCGAGGACGCGAGGATCCCCTCGAGGCGCAGATCGATCGACCAGTCGTGGAGGAAGCGCCACTCGAGCGCGCCGCCGAGCCGCGCGCGGGCGAGGTCCTGTCGCGGGATGTTCGTCCCGGCGAGAGCCCGGCCGTCTTCGGTGAACGGATAGCCGTCGGTCGACAGATCGAGGCCGATCCACGCGCTGACGGCGAGCTCGGGGACCGGCAGCGCCGTGACGCGGCCGTCGAGCTTCAGCGAGAAGGCGTCGATCTGATCGGGGCCGAGGCCGGCGGCGAGCCGCAGCGTGGCGCCGAGCGCGAAGAAGTCGACGACCCGCGCGCCGACCCGGGCCCCGACCTCGAGCTCGGTCAAGCGGCCGAACGTGCGCAGCGCGAGCGCGACGTCGAGGGGCCCCGGCAGCCCCACCGCGAGCTCGGCGCCGAAGAGGTAGGGCC
>JAEZBP010001201.1 GCA_023427125.1 Pseudomonadota bacterium
ACCCAAGACGCGCCGCAAGCGCTCGCTCGCCGTCCCGAGCAACGCGCCCGGTATCGCCCGACGAGATCCGTGCGGCGAGTTTCAGACGAACCGGGCCTCAGCTGGGCAGGGAAGAAGCGACGGGACAGTCGGCGCGCTGCGGGCCCTGCGCGCCAGGTGCGGCCGCAAGATGCAGCTCGCTCCGCAGCCGCACGCGTCCACCGCCGTCGGCCTCGCCATCGCCGCCGATCCTGCTGCCGGCATCTACGTCAGCGAGGCGGTCACGCGGCACTTCGGCGTCTGGCGCGAGGCCGCCGCCGGCCGCGAGAAGGTCTTCGATCCGATCTTCGACAAGGACGCGCGCGCGATCGGGGGCGAGCTCGTGGTGCGCCGCCGCTACCGCCCGCGCCACACCGTCGGCCACCTCCGCTTCCTCGAGTGCTCCACGCTCGACCCCGACGGCGGTCCGGCGGGCGACCTCATGCCCTGCCGCGAGATCCTCTTCCCCTACGACGCGAGCCTCGTCGGCGAGCGCGACCTTTCCCGCGCGGTTCGGAGCGACCGGGCCGCCGACACCATCGAGGAGACCTACCGCTACGCGCCGAGCGGCGCGATCACCGTCCGCATCGAGAACCTCACCCGCGGCTACGGCGAGACCTACGAGCTCGGCCGCCTCGGCTGAGCGACGGGTCGCCGTCTACGAGTCGCCGAGATCGATTCCAGAATCGGCGCGGTCGGCTCCGCGGCGTCGAGAAGCGTCGACGAAACGGATTGGTCTATCCGCTTGTCGCCGCAGCGGTTTTTAAAATCGATCTGGGAGGGGTCGCTTGACCCCAGAAGCGATTCTGAAATCGATTGGCCTATCCATTTGTCGGCTCGATCGATTTCAGAATCGATCTGAAGGGGTCGCTTGACCCCAGAAGCTGATTCTGAAATCGATTGGTCTATCCATTTGTCGTCCAGGTCGATTCGAAGATCGATCTGGAGGGGTCGCTTGCCCCGAGAAGCGATCTCCCAATCGACGGGCGCGACTCGCGGACGAGCGCAGCGATTTCAGAGCCGTTCTCGGGGACTCGGGGTCGAGCGGAGCGATCTCCCGACCGGCGGAGGCGCATTGGCGCCTCGCCGGGCGCGGAGCGGCCCACGCCTGACGATCGCGCGAGCCGACATGCTGCGGCGATCTCTCGGCCACGGAGCGTCAGCTCGCCGCGGGCTCGTAGAGGCCGAGCACGGCGCCGCTCGGATCGGCGAAGAAGCCGACGCCGCCGACGGTCGGGATGTCGATGCGCGGGACGATCGTCTTGCCGCCGAGCTTCGTGAGCTTGGCCTGCGCGTCCTCGATCTTGCTCACGACCACGTAGGTGGCCCAGCTCGGCGGCATGCTCTCGGCGAGCTGCACGTCCGCGATGATCTGCTCGCCCATGCTGAAGAGCGTGACGTCGGGGCCCATCGGGCCGGTGCCACCTTTCCAGCCGACGACCGCGGCGTAGAAAGACTTCGCGCGCTCGATGTCCTTCGTGCTGAGCGTCTCCCAGCAGAACTCCCCGAGGCCCGGCTGCGCGCCGGCGGGCGGGTCGCCCATCGCGCTGCGGAAGACCGTCACGTACGCGCCGTCGGGATCGCCGATCACCGCGAAGCGGCCGACGTTCGGGACGTCCATCGGGCCGACCGGGACCTGGCCGCCGTGGGCCCTCGCCGCGCTCGCCGAGGCGTCGACGTCCGGCACCGAGGCGTAGCTCATCCAGTGCGGCGGGTGCTCGCTGCCCTGCATCGGCATCATGCCGCCGACGGCCTTCTCGCCGGCCTTGATCAACGTGTAGACGAAGTCGCCCATCGGCGCGTCCTCGTAGCTCCAGCCGAAGAGCTCACCGTAGAACGCCTTCGCCTTCTCCACGTCGGGGGTCATCAGCTCACGCCACACGAACGCCCCCGGATTCCACTTCGCCTCGGTCATCGCGCCTCCTCCTCGATGGTTTGAAGGACGACCCCTAGCACACTCCCGAGCCTCGATGCTGCCGTGTCGGTGTGCCGGCGGCGACGACGCTCACTCCAGCGCGGAGGACGGAGCGACCCGCCCCGAGATGCGGACGTGTGGGCGCTCGGCCGCCGCTCGGGGACGCGGAGCGTGCGATGTGTCGACTGACCTGCCCTCCGCTTACCCGTTGAATGTAGAGGGTGACATGCGTCTCTAGGCGATTCTCGCCTTGCTGGCTGCCACACTGCCTGGCGGCTGTTACAGCTCATAAGGCTACCGATATCCCGACTACTGTGGCTCGAGCTACTACCCGAGCGCCGGCTTCGGCTATCCGCATTACGCACTCGGACATTCTCGCCACGGGCACCATCATCGCCACGGGCACCACGGGCACCATCATCACCACGGGCACCATCATGCCGGTACGCGAGGGCATCACGGCTGCCGGTGATCGGCCGCGGCAGCAACTCACAGCGTCGGGCAGGAATCGACCCGACGGAAGCCGCCCTCGGACGCCGGCATCCACGTGCCGGAGAAGTCGAGCTCCATGGCTTCGAAGACGTCCTGGATCCGACCACGGACTTCGGCGGGCGCCCGCGGGGGGGTGGGGCGTCGCCACACAACGCGCGGGTTGCCGCCGCAGTCGACGATCCGATGCTCGGTCGGCACGACGACCTCCAGACAGCCGGACGAGTCCACCGCAGAGAGGCGGTTTGGAAAAGGCACGATGATGTCGTCGCCCCAGTCGGGACCGACCTCATCGTCCCAACCGCCAAGGGGGAGGAAGCCATGGGCTCGCGACGAGCCCGCCTCGTGCCGCACTAGCGCGGCCGAGAGGCTCGCGTTCTGAGCCTCCGGGCACGAGCTCTCGGGCTGCTCGCGGACCCACGCGACCCACCGCCCGCCTCGTTCATCGCGCTCCGCAACCACCGCGTGGATCCAGCGCGCGGGGCTCTCCTCGTGTATCGTCGCGCACTCGGCTCGGCCGACCTCGCGAAAACAGAGCAGCGTCGTCACCTCTCCGCTGATCGTGATCAGGCGCGGATCTTCGAGGGTGTGGACAGTGACGGGCCCGAGCGGCTCGAGGCCGGCTGGAACCGGCGCCGCCGTGTAGGGGAAAGGCGGGAGCGACCCGCCTTCCCGCAACCCACCGAGGCAGGTTCCGGCGCGACGCTCGCCGCTCGGCCACGCCAGCAGGTGGTCACCGATGCAGAGGTGGTAGCCGCGGCTCCCATCTTCCTCGTCGACGAGCCCCAGCTCGATCCGCGGTGGCTCTCCCGACGCCTCGAAGCACAAGACCCCCGGCTCGATATCAGTGGCTTCCGCGACGGAACGAACGCAGAGCAGCGCTCGTCCTCTCTCACGCTCGAGCCAGAGGTGCTCGACGATCCCATGGCCGTGCTCGATGCGCGCCGCCTCCCCGTACCCCGCCACGATGGCGCGCGCCCTCTCCACGTTCGCGAGATCGATCGCGAGCCTCTCAGGGTCGATCTCTGCGGACTCCATCTCATCGTCGGGAAGGATCGCTTCGTCGGGAACGACCTCCTCCGCCGGCATCGTGCTCACATGCGCCTGCGACGTCTGCGCCGGCCTCGGCCCCGTGACCCCGCCACAGCTCGCCGCGACGAACGCGAGCAGCAGCTTCCAACGGTCGGCCACTCGCGAGCGATCTTGTTTGACAAGGAAGTCGGTCATGCGGCGAGTGTCGCTCCAACGACGCGAGATCCGCAACAGCGCCGGCAAGGTCCTCCGCCGGTGCCCACGTTGCCCTTGCCGGCCCCGACGCTCCGACGGGCCGCGAATACGCCGGCACCGCTTCGAGCACTGCACGTGCGACGCGGTTGCGTCGCCGCCCCGGCGTCGGGTAGCGTGCTCGCTCCGCGCTGGAGGGATCGATGTTCGATGAGCCGTTGGACGAGGCGCCCGAGGGGGCCACGCAGAACGACGTGACATTCACCTTGGCGATCGCCGGGGTGGTCGGCGAGCTCTTCGTTCGCGAGGTGGCTCTTGTCGAGCCGATGAACGGGCTGCCCGTTGCGACGGTGCACGCGCACAGCGAGGGCGCGCCTCCGTCAAGCCGTGACCTCCTCCGAAAAAATTGCACCGTCAAGGTGCAGCGGCCTGGCTATCTGCGTCACTTCCACGGCATCGTCTGGCAGGCTCGCGTGCACGACGTCATCGAGGGCATGTCCTCACCCTCCGTATCGCCAGCGCCGCCCACCTCCTCGACCAGATCGTCGATACGTACATGTACCAGGGTGAGAGCGTGCCGTAGATCGTGAAGAACGTCGTCGAACGCTACCTGGGCGGCATGCAGCGTAAGGTCAGTCTCGACCACCTTCGTCGCACCTATCCGGACCACGAGTACGTTCTCCAGTACCAGGAGTCGGTGTTTAGCTTCATCTGCCGGATTTGCGAGGATGCGTGAATCTTCTTCTTCTTCGATCACGACGCGCAGGGCGAAGACCATGAACTGCTGGTCCTCGCGGATCATCCGCTGAGCCTCCCCAAGTCCCGCGCGAGGGACGGGGGCTCCGTTCCGTACCGCGACGACAGGGACCCTCCGCCCGGTGAGGAGGTCGTGACGCACGTCGAGCATGTTGAAGAAGTCGGCGCTACGGACGTTGTCATCGCCGGTTACGACTGGACTCATACGGATCTCACGCTGCGGAAAGAGAAGACCGGGCGCGGCGCCGCCGGTCCTGCGCTCGAGATCTACGATCACACCGACTCGGTGTCGATCTATGACTATCAGGAACCACAGTATCGCGCGAACGATGCTGGTGATCAGGGCGAGATTCGTGCCGAGCTCCTTGATGTATCGAGGCAGCATTGGTTGCTACAGTCGACGGTCGTCACCGCACAGCCGGGATACCTCTTGAAGGTAACTGGCGCACCACAGGACCTTGACCAGCAGTACCTCATCACTGGGGCCAATAGCGGTGGTCAGGTGGTTGCCGGAGGAATGGGTGTCTGGCACGCAGCCCTCGAGTGCGTCCCCACCTCGATGCCATATCGGCCGGGGCGCACCACACCGCGCCCTTCGATCCACGGGCCCGAGACTGCGATCGTTGTGGGCCCCGCGGGTAGCGACGAGATCTACCCGGATCAACACGGCCGCGTGAAAGTGCAGTTCCACGGGTGCAGATCACGGCCTGAACGATCCGGGCTGTTAATCTCGGCCGCTCCGTGTTAACCGGGGGCATGGCGAAGCGGAAGAAGGGCGAAGGCCCTGTGCAGCTCGAGGCGCGTGACGAGCGTGAGG
>JAEZBP010001222.1 GCA_023427125.1 Pseudomonadota bacterium
GTGTCGAGGTACTGGACTCGGACCGCGTAGTAGGTCACGCGAGCGAGAGGATCACTCGGCTGCGTCGGCGAGCTTGCAGCGCACGAGCGTATAGACCTTGGTGAAGTTGGTCAGGTCCTTCAGCTCCTCCTCGGGGATCGAGAGCTGATAGGTCCGCTCCACCTCGGCCACGATCTCGAGCGCCATCATCGAGTCGATGCCGAGATCGACGAAGGGCGTCTCGTCCGGGATGTCGTCGACCTCGCTGACCTCAGCGATGATGCCGCGGAGCTTATCCTTGAGCGCTGCGTCGGGCATGTCCGCCTGCTTTCTTCACGGCCCTGAGCTTCAAGGCCTGTGCCTCAGGAGTCCATCCGGTTGGCGACCAGCTCGAGGAGCTGCCGCACCGTCTGGATCCCGACGAGCTGCTCGTCGGGGATCTGCACCCCCAGCTCCCGCTCCATCGCGCCCACCAGCTCCAGCGTGCTGAGCGAGTCGAGGCCGAGCTCCTGGATGTTGGAGTCCTCGGTCACGTTGTTGAAATCCTTCTCGGCGATCTCGGTCGCCATCCGCTGGAACATCTCGAACAGCTCCGGACGCGTCATGTCAGCTCCATCTCTCGTCGTTTTCGGGGTTCAGCGCGGCCCGTGCGTCACGGACCGAATCTACTTGGTCGGGGCGAGCCGAGTAAAGCCCGCTAACGCCGCGAAGCAAGGTGTCACTCGGGCTCGGGCGAGGGAGGGTGCGCGGGCAGCTCCCCGCGCTCGTAGAGCTGCGCCGTCTTGCGGCGCTGGTGCTTGCCGCTCGAGGTCTTCGGGAGCGCGCCCACCGGCCCGATCACCACCTCAGCAACTTGCAGGCCGAAGTCGTTGAAGATCGTCGTCGCGATCTCTCTGCGCAGCCGCTCGGCGTCCGCGCGGTTGGCCTCGGCGAAGACCACGAGCTGCTCCGTGCCGTCTCGCATCACGCTGAACGCGCAGACGTTGCCCCGGCGCACACCCTCGAGCTCACCCACCGCCCACTCGAGGTCCTGCGGGTAGTGGTTGGCGCCCTTGATGATGATGAGGTCCTTGATGCGCCCGCAGATGTAGAGAGCGCCGCCGGCCAGGTACCCGAGATCGCCGGTGTGCAGCCACCCATCCTTCAGGGCCGCCGCCGTCGCCTCGTCGTTCCGGAAGTAGCCGGCGGTCACGCTCGGGCCTCGCGTCAGGATCTCGCCGACCCGGCGCTCGGGCAGATCGTTCCCCTGATCGTCCACGATGCGCAGGCCGTGCTCGGGGAAGGGCACGCCGCAGGCGACGAGCTCGAGCGCGCCGGGCTCGCTCGAGGGCGTCGCGATTCCGTCGCGCATCGCCGCCGGATCCACCCGGTCCACCACCATGGGCGTCCCGCGCGGGTGGAAGGTGATCGCGAGGCAGCTCTCGGCCATGCCGTAGCTCGGTAGGAGCGCCTCCGCGCGGAAGCCGCAGGGCGCGAAGCGCTCCGCGAACTCGCTCAGCGTGCGCGCGCGGATCGGCTCGGCGCCGCAGCCCGCGACCCGCAGGCTCGAGAGATCGAGGCTCGCGAGGTCGTTCTCGCGCACCCGCTTGGCCACCAGCTGATAGGCGAAGTTCGGCGCGTAGGTGATGGTCCCCTTGTGCTTGGTGATCAGCTCGAGCCAGAGCCGCGGCATCCGCGCGAAGCTCGCGGTCGGCATCAGCACGACGGGCAGATCCACGATGAGCGTGCCGAGCACGAAGCCGATCAGGCCCATGTCGTGGAAGAGCGGGAGCCAGCTCACGCCCACGTCGTCCGGCGTGCGGTTGAGGCCGTGGGGCCCGAGGAACGCCGTCGCGTTGGCGACGAGGTTCGCGTGGGTGACCATCACGCCCTTGGGCTTGTTCGTGCTGCCGCTCGTGAACTGCAGAAAGCAGAGGTCCGAGGGCGAGACGATCGGCCGCTCGAAGCGGGGCGGCGTCCCCTCGAAGGCCTCGGGCGCATAGAAGATCGCGCGGCCGGCGAGCTCGGGCCGGAGCGCGAGCTTCTCCATGACGTCGCGGTTCTGCTCCATGCAGACCACCGCGCGCGCGTCCGAGGCCTCGATGATGTGCGCGAGGATGTCGAGGTAGGCGTCGATCGCCTTGAAGGTCGCCTGCGGGTACATCGGCACCGGCACGAAGCCGCCGACCGACGCGCCGAGGAAGGTGAGCACGAACTCGTGGTTCTCGGGGAGCAGGAGGGCGACGCGATCGCCCTTCACCAGCCCCGCGTCGGCCAGGAACGCGGCCCGGCGCTCGGCCTCCGCGCGCATGGCGCCGTACGGGTAGAAGCGCTCCTGCCGGTCGAGGCCGACGAAGCGGAAGCCCCTCGCGTCGCCGTCCGGGAGGCGAGCGAGCGCCTCCACCAAGGTCGACGGGGTGCTCATGGCGCGGCCTATCTATGGGGAGGGGCCGGGGCTGTCAAGTCGGTGGATTTCGGCCACCCGGCCGTTTTTAGGCGGTTCCAGAGGGTCTTGCGTAGCTGGCACGGGACGAGCATAGCCCTCCCCGCCATGGGTCGTGTCTTCGTCACTGGGATGGGCGTCGTCAGCTCGCTCGGGTTCGGCCGCAAGCCGTACTGGGAGGCGCTGGTCGAGGGCCGCTCGGGCATCCGGGAGGTCTCGCAGTTCGACACCTCGAACCTGCCGCGCAACCTCGCGGGGGAGGTCCGGGGCTTTCGGGCCAAGGACTTCATGAGCGACGCGGAGGCTCGCCGGATGGGCCGCTGCTCGGCGTTCAGCGTCGCCGCCGCGCGGATGGCGGTCGAGGACGCGGGCCTGGCCGACGGCGCGCTCCGCGGCGAGCGCACCGCGGTAGTGATGGGCACCACGATGGGCGAGGCCAACGTGCTCGGCGAGCTCCAGCAGGCGTGGATCCACGACGAGTCCATCGCGCCGGCCAAGCTCCCGCGCTACGGGACGACGCTCCTGCCGATCCACGTGGCCCGCGCGTTCGGCGCCTCGGGCATGGTGCAGACG
>JAEZBP010000110.1 GCA_023427125.1 Pseudomonadota bacterium
GGCGTGCACTGTGAGGAGCTGCTGGAGCGTGGCGATCGCCTCATCGAAGAGGAGGCCGCGCTCGTACGCGCGCGCGGCGTTCTCGAGGAGCTCAGGTCGGGGTGAGTGCCGAAAGGACTCCAAGAACTCCCTGGCGGCGTCCTCGTAGCGAGCGCGCTCGTAGTATGCGCGACCCGAGCGGAAGTGCGCTTCCGCGCGCTCCTCATCGGTCCCGTCCTGAGCGTGAAGGGTCGAGGCGGTGAAGGAGAGCGCGACGCAGCATGCGAGCGAAGCGAGGCGAAGCATTCGTGGTCCTCCCGGGCGCGGAGCCTAACGCGGATGAGCGCATGGTGGGAGGCTTAGCGTTGGGAAATGCGGGCAGGAGCTGGAAGGGCTGGCCTCGCGCGCCGATGCTCCTTAGGCTTCGCTTCCCCTCGGAACGCTGCGGTGCCGATCTTCGCCAAGGGACGCGTCCTCCGGAGCCCGACGACCGCTCGGCGCTACCGCCTCGGTTCGGTCCTCGGCGTGGGCGGGTACGGCAAGGCGTACCACGCGGTCGATCTCACGAAGGGCCGGGAGGTCTGCCTGAAGTACACCTTCGACCAGCTCAGCTGGCAGCGCGAGGTGTACTTCGGTGAGCTCTTCAAGGGGCACCCGCGGGTCATCCAGATCTACGACTCGTTCCCGCTGCTCCCGAAGTCCGGCCGCGGCCGCATCCGCTACTGTCTGGTGCTCGAGCTCGCCGAGCACGGCACCCTCTCCGACTATCAAGAGCGCACGGGCAAGCCCTGGTCGGAGGAGCGCGCGGTGCGTGAGATCAAGGGGCTCTTGCGCGTGCTCGATCAGCTCCATGGCGGGAGCGCGACCCACCGCGACATCACGCCCTACAACATCTTCGTGACCAACCCGGGCGTGCTGAAGCTCGGTGACTTCGGCATCGCGCGGCACGAGCTGGCCGGGCATCCGCTCAAGCCCGAGGCATTCAACCCCGACTACGTCACCCGCGGGATCATCGACGCGGAGCACCGCGCGTGGGAGCCGGTGGACGACGTCTTTCAGATGGGCCAGCTCCTCGCGATGCTGGTGCTCGGAAAGCACCGCGAGAAGGTCACGGTCGCGTCGCTCAAGAAGAAGCGCATCAGCCCCGCGCTGAAGTCGATCATCAAGCGCGCGATCGGCCCGCGCAGCCAGCGCTATCGGGACGCCTGGGAGATGCTCTTGGCGCTGCGGGAGGGCCCCCCGCTGGCGCCCTCGCCGCTCGAGAGCCTGCGCGGGCGCACGCTGGTGTTCACCGGGCTCCTCTCGATCCCGCGCGCGGAGGCCGAGGCGCTCGCCGCCGCCGCCGGCGCCAAGGTATCGCGGCGCGTCTCGCGATCGCTCGACGTGCTGGTGCGCGGCAAGCGCATGCGGCGCGGCGAGGGCAGCCGCACGGAGGCGGTGCTCCGCGCGCAGCGGCTCGTGCGCCAGGGCCACCCCATCCGCACCATCGACGAGGCCACGTTCCTGCGCCTCGCGCGCGGTTCCTGACTTCCGCGTTCGCGCGTTCTACATTCGCCCCGTCATGAGCATCCCCGAGAGCGTGGTCGCGCAGGTGGTCGCCGACGTCTCCTCGCGCATGAGCGACCCCGGCTACGCGCAGCTCGCGATCGGTGGGTTCGTGCAGAGCCACCCGGACGTCGGGCGCTATCTGAGCGCGCACCTCGACGAGCTCGGCGGTGGCGAAGCGGTGATGCACGCGGTCTTCCACGCCGAGGTGATGAACGACTGCTACCGGCGCCACCTCGGCCGGGAGCTGCGCCCGATCCGCTTTCGCGATCTCGACGCGGTGGCGAACGTGACCTCGAGCGCCGGCGCGAGCTCGACGCTGCGCAAGCTCGAGCCCGCGCTCGCCGACTACGTCGCGAGCAACGTCGAGGAGGAGGCGATGCGCCGCGTGCTCTCGCTCGTCGCGGTCGCGATGTCGCGGGCCGCCGAGTGACGATCACCGCGCCGCGGATCACCCTCGTCACCGGTGACATCACGAAGGCCGGCGTCGACGCGATCGTGAACGCCGCCAACGAGCGGATGCTGGGCGGCGGCGGCGTGGACGGGGCGATCCATCGCGCGGCCGGCCCCGCGCTGCGCGAGGCCTGCGAAGAGGGCGCCGAGGGCTCGCCTGGCGTGCGCTGCCCGACCGGCGAGGCCCGCATCACGCCGGGCTTCGCCTTGCCCGCGCGCTTCGTGATCCACACCGTCGGCCCGCGCTACTCCATGCCGGGAGCACCGGCGCTGCTCGCCTCGGCGTTTCGCGCGAGCCTGAAGCTCGCCTCCGAGCACGAGGCGATCCGCACGGTCGCGCTTCCGGCGATCAGCTGCGGCGTCTTCGGCTACCCGATCGAGGAGGCGGCGACGATCGCGCTCGGCGTCGCCCGCGAGGCGGGCTGGGACCTCGACGAGATCCGCTTCGTGCTCTTCGACGAGCACGACTGCGCGGCGTTCGAGCGCGCTGCGGGGCGCTGATCTACATCCGGGAGCGTCGGTCCAGGTCACCGACGCTCTTGCTCCCTACCTCCCCGTTCCCCTGAGCCGCAGCCGCAGGCTGCCCCAACGGCCAGGCTCAGGAGTCGAAGGGCGCGCGGCCGCCGGCGTCCCCGTTCGTCCTGAGCGCAGTCGAAGGGCTCGGCGCTGCGCGCCGGCTCAGGACGAACGGTGGAGGAGGGTCGTGTCGCAGCACCGTGCGCGGCCATTTTAGAGCCGCAGGAGCGAGCGCAGCGAGCGGCGCTCTTCGCGCCGCCGCTCGGGCGAGGCGGCGCGCTCCTCGTCCTTGCGGCGATCGGTCATCGCCGTGCGGCGCTCGGCCGGGAGGTAGCTCGCGAGGCGCCAGGTCTGCTTGGGATCGTTCGAGGGCTGCATGGCCGCGATTGTCTTCATGACCCCGCGATCCGCCAAGAAATCAGCTCTCGGCGGGTCGCGCAGGACGACCTCACCTACCTCAAGAACAACCCTGCGAGAGCGCGGCCACCCCCGCGCCGTGGAAGTCGCTACGCGGCGACCACTACACGGCTGAGGTCCGCGGGCCGCACGACAGGATCCCAGCCCCGCTTGCCCAGAGGCCTTCCGGGGGTGTAGCGTCTTTCCCATGGATGGGGCGACGATGTGGCGCATTTGGATCGCGTTGCTGGCCACTGTGGTGGTGGCAGGGTGTGACTCTACGGACGGCGCGGTGGGTGCTCGCGGCGCTCTGTCGGGCATTGCTGACAGCACATCGTCGCCGACCTATCCTGCGGTGGGCTATCTGGTGGCCCCGGGAACACCGCGACAGGCTTGCACCGCAACGCTGATCTCGCCGCAGCATGTGCTCACGGCGGCTCACTGCGTGAGGGAACTCTCGATAGACCGCGACGCAAAGGTCTGCTTTACGACGGTAGCTGACCCAGACGCAGGGCCGCTTGGCTGCGTGCACGTTGCGGACTGCGCCGTCCCACCCGAGTACAACCCCGACGCCGGGCGCCCGGGTGCGTGCGACGAGCCGCCAGTCAGCGCTGGGTGCCCGGCGCACGATGTAGCAGTGCTGTTCCTGAGGCATCGCGTGCCACCGGCGTGGGCGCCCACTCCGCCCGCTTACTGGGAAACCTACCCGGGGCGTACCTTCCATCGGATTCCCACCAACGCGGAGCTCGCGACGGTCGCAGTCGGCGACCCAATCGAGCAGGTCGGTTACGGTCGCACGAGCTCGAGTCCTACAAGCGCACGGCACTATCGCGCAAACTCCATCTCCACTCTGCATCCCTCCGGGAACGCTACACTCACGCCCAGCACAGCCGCGCTAGTGTCGGGGGATTCGGGGGGACCAGCCCTCCGTGATTTCGGCGGCGCCAGCGCATACCACGACCCACCCATCGGAGTGGCGTGCGCCAATTCAGGATCTGTGTCCGTGGGTACGTACACAAGCATTGTGGAGCCCTCGCATATTGAGTTCGTTCGCGAGCAGCTCGACCTCGATGGGGATGGACGCTTCGACTATGGCCGCGTTCGCGCCGACGGTCGCGTGTTTGGTTGCATGGGCCGCGGATACAACCCAGAGGCCACGCCTGCAAACGATCCGGACGGTGACGGATACATCGCGGGCGAGGATGAGAATCCGGGGGTGTACGATCCATGTCCACTGGACGATCGTGACATGGATGGCGTCCCCAATGTCGTTGATAACTGTCCAAACATAGCGAATGACGATCAGGCGAACAGCGATGCAGATCCGCATGGCGATGCCTGCGACAATTGTCCCCATGTTAGCAACTATGATCAACGTGATTTTGATCTGTACGACGAGGATACCTCGTACAGTTTTCCGCCCAGTGACGGTGTGGGAGACGTCTGCGATAACTGCCCTTACGTCGTCAACCCGCTGCAGGAGGACTGCGACGGGAACGGCGCCGGCGACGCCTGCGACTTCCCCGACCTCGACGGCGACGGGTACCATGACGTCTGCGACGACAACTGCCCTCCGTCGGTCGGGGACCCGGAGGAAACCTACAACCCCGATCAGGCGAACTGCAACCTCGACGCGGAGCTCACGAACGGCGAGGCGATCCTCCGCGGTGATGTGTGCGACCCGACGCCGTGTCCGGCGTTCCGGCACTATGCGCGCCGTCGGCCGGTGGTCGGCGGCACGCCGGATGGCTTCATCGTCGAGTCCTCCGGGCTCGAGGGCCTCGGGATGGTCGAGACCATCGCCGACGCCGTGAACGCGGCGGGGACCGCGCGCACCGGGTTCCGCTTCTGCCCCTGCGACACGACCGAAGACACGCTCGAGGCGAGGGACAGCTGCGCGGCGTCGGCGAACTGCATCATCGGCGACCCGGCCCTTTACGATGGCCTGGGATCCAGCTGGCGCAGGATCAGTGCGACGCTGTTCGGTGAGCACGACGTCGGCACGAGCGCCTCGGAGTTCGTGATCCGCTACGGCGACCCCGCGCCCGAGCGCCACGCATTCGGACAGTGGGACTTCTTCTCGGACGCGAGCAGCGGCGGCTACGTGCTGCCCGGCAGCTTTCAGCGCGCCCGCGGTGTCACCTGGGCTCACGCGATCGGATACGAGCCGCGGCGGATCGGCCCGCTCGGCCCCCCCCCTACGTTCGAATACTGGGGCTGCGTCGACACAGGAGACTGCCCGGCGGTCGACCGCCGCCTCTCCTCGCACTACATGAGCGGCGAGCACTCGCGCTCAGAATACGCCTTCTACGCGATTAACCCGATCGAGCGAGTCACGCTAGGGCTCTTCCCCGGGATCTGCCCTGTCTGCGTGTCCGGTTTCCCCGCGGGGTTCCTCGGTCGCAACTGCGGGGGCGACGGGCTCTGTCTGCGGCTCGGCGGGGCGCCGCCGGAGATCGATCCTCAAGGGCCGGTGCACGTCGACCTCGGGCTCGGCGCCTTGGCCGGCGACCGCATCCACCCGGACGTCTGGCAGCTCCTTCAGACCGGAACCCAGCTCGAGTGGATCGTGGCGGCCGAGCCGGCCGAGCGCCTCTCGTCCGACTCGGTCCTCATGGCGGCCATCGATCCCTCGAGCGGCGAGCTGGTCGCAGCGCTCCGCGTCGAAGACGGGCAGCTCATCAACCTCGTCGGCGAGCCCGTGCCCGTCAGCCGCCCCCCCGGCAGCACCCTCGTCCTCTTGGGACGGGAGCGCGCCCTGCTCACGCTGGGTGGATTCGATGGCAACGGGAACCCCCAGGGCCACATCGACTGGCTCCACCTCGATCACCCGGGCTCGGGGGTCGTCTTCCTCTCCGGCACGTTGCCGGCGACGGTGGTGTCTGCCGCCGTCGATCTCCACGGCCGGCGCCTCCTGGTGCTGGACAAGACCGGCGTGCAAGGGCGCTGGCTCCTGGTCGATCTGCGTGCGGGCACGTCCTTCAACCTCGGGCCCTCGTCCGGGTGGCAGCACGCGTCGCTGGTCGGTCTTCCCGACGGCCGCTTCGCGAGCCTGTTCTGGGATACGAGCTTCGCCTCCTGGTCGCTCTACACCACGCGCTTGGACGACGGCCAACAGCCGCCCGGATTCACGGATCACCACGTGACCACGGGTACCGGCGTGCCGACGGGCGAGCTCGTCGGCTCGCGCCTCGGAGTCACCTTCGTGCTCCAGGACCAGAGCCTGGGCTGGATCCCGGCGGGTGTGCCCTTCACCCGCCTCACCCCCACGTCGGGCAGCGCGTGCGCCTTCAGCTGCGACGACGGTAGCGCGTGCACGACCGACTCCTGCCAGAACAACCAGTGCATGCACCTGCCTATCACCTGTGATGACGGGAACGCGTGCACGACCGACTGGTGCAACCCCGCTTCTGGCTGCACGACGGCTCCGACCGGCACCCCCCAGTGCTCCTGCTCGAGCGCCGAGTGTGGAGGTAGCGGGGGGAGCTGCTTCTGCGACAGCGCCTGCGTGAGCTACGGCGACTGCTGCTACAACGCCGGGAGCATGTGCAGCTATTGGGGCAGCCCCACGGCCTGCGACCCCTGGGAGTGCGGCGCGCAGGGAGGCCCGAGCTGCTTTTGCGACTCTTCGTGCGCGACATACGGCGACTGCTGCGACGGGGCCGGGAGCGTCTGCGGTGTCTAGCGCGACCCATCGCGTCGCTTCGATGCTGGCGCTCCTGCTCCTCGGAGCCTGCGACGCCGAGGAGCAGCTGGACGCCGGCCGGGACGCTGGCGAGGGGGGCCGCGATGCTGGAGCGGACGCCGCCGCGAGGTCCGACGCGGGACGGGACGCTGGCCCCGACGGCGGCGTGGCGCCGGTCGTGTGGGAGCGGATCGAGGGGCTGCCCGAGATCTGCCGGATCGAGGTCGCGCGGGACCCCAACCTCGCGCTTCCACCCTTCGAATTCGAGCCTTGCCCCGAGCCGGAAGGCTGCCGCCAGTTCGTCGTGGATTTCCCGGAGCATCCTCGAGGCATTCGCTTCGAGGTGCGCGCACCGGTTCACGTCGATTCCGAGCAGATCCTGTTCCCCTACATCCGGCCCATGATCGTCGGGCGGAGCAGAGACCTGAACTACCACGCCGTGGCTTCTCAGACCGGCGAGCACCTCGCGGTCGTTCGGTCGCCGCCGCTGACGACCGGTGAAGAGCACTGTGCGGTGACGTTCATCGCACCCGCCGCCGAGTCCTACGTCTTGGTTATCGCGTACCGCACCGGGCCTCCCGCGAGCATCCCGTCCACCTACGTACTGCGAGCTCCGTACGCAGCGCCCTCGCAACTAGGGCCGCTTTGGGAAGGGGACGGACCGACCACTGGCCGGTTTGTCCAGCTGATCGAGGCTAGCGATACGACGGTCGGCATGTTTACGACGCCTCCGCTCGAGGTGCTCCGGGTCGGCCGCACCGGCGGAGCCACAGCAGTGTGCGCTGCCGAGCCGGGGGCGCCGTACTGCATCATCGACGATGTCGTCGGTGACTCGGTGCTCTCGAGCTACGACCAGGGCGGCTGGTGGATCGCCATCGCCGGTCCCGACGACGAGCGCTCGCGCCCCCTCATCGATCTGCCGGACTCCGACGACACCAACGCGCGCAGCGACGGCACCGACTTGGTGTGGCTCCGCGGCTTCGGCCCCATCGTGGCCGGGCGGCCCAGCCGCATCGAGCTGTGGGCATCGCCCTACGCCGAGGTCTCCGAGGGGATCGCACCGCGGCGAGTCGCACGGGTCAACGTGCTGGGGCTCGTCAATACCATTGGTGTGAGCAATGGGCGCGCGTGGGCCTTCGATATGGTCGATTTAACTAGCTACGACGCGTACTATGCGTCCATCTACGACCTCGCGAGCGGTGAGCGCCGCGTGTACCGCCCCCCCGCCGCCGAGCTCCCCGGGGAGCCCATGCTCAGCCGAGACGAATTCGCGGTGGCGATCCACCCCGCGCCGCCCGGCAACATCCGCGAGACCCGCACCGTCCGCTTCATCTCCTATGACTCCCTCCCCGTCGAACCCCCGCTGGAGTAGACCGGGTCATCGCTGACCCATCGACAAGGAAGTCGCACATGATCCACGCCTCAGCTTGGAATCCACGTAGATGCAGCGTTTGGCTGTCGGTCTTCATCGTATTGACGTGCGCGCTCTGGGCGACGACCAGCGAGGCGCGGATCCCACAGCCTGTCGCGTTCGACGTGACCTTGCTGCGTTCCGATTGCGTGTTGTTCGCGACGATCGCCGACCTACGCCCGGTGCAGGGCCATGACGATCTCATCGAGATCGTGCTCGAGCGACCCAACGTCGTCACCAGCCGCTGGGCCGATCCACCGCGCTGGTTCCGGGTACGGGGCACCCGCTTCACGGCTGGGGGCGTGGATCGCGTCCAGAGCCCGGCCTCCGACTTCGGCCTCGCGGTCGGCGAGCGGCACCTCTTCTTCCTTCGCGGCGGTGAGTGGACGGATGCCCCGTTCGCCCCTGCCGCGTACGGCCACTACCCCCTCGACGCAGACGGGCGCATCCGCTGCGACGCTCAGGGGCTCGTGTACGAGCTCGGAGCTGACGGCGTCCTATGCAGTACGCCCGCGCAACAGGCCGGCCCGCCGATGACGGAGGCAGCGCTCAGTACGCGGCTCCGGCGCTCGCTCGCCAACGCCCGCGAGCGCCGGCCAGAAGACGCGGCCGCGCTCGACGCATCGGTGCAGCCGCTTCGGCAGCTCCCGAGGGGGTGGTGAACATGTACCGCTACGTGATCGGGGTGATGACGTCGACCGCGCTCTTACTGCTCTTGCCGGCATCGCGTACTTCGGCATGGACGCGGGCGACGAACGTCTGTGGTGGCCCGGTTTCATGGCATCCGAGCGTCTTCCAGAACATTCCTTACCGGCGCTTGGCGTGCAGCCCCAACGGCTACCCCGGACTTCCGGGGTCGACGGATTCGAGCGGCAGCAGCGAGGCGGAGAGCACCGCCGCCCTCTCCAACGCGACCTGGATGTGGGTCCGCGAAGGAACATCGAACGCGAATATCTATTTGGAGACTTCGATCTGCGGAACGGGGCCGGAAGACGGCGGGTGGTTCGACCGTAGCGACACTACAAACGAGGTGTGGTTCGAATCGAACGCGATCGTGACAACGCTGGCGGGAGGTCCTGCCATCGGGCTGACCGGGAACGTGTATGGTGCTTGCGCGTGGCCTGGACTCCACACGAACATCCTCGGCTTCGATATCGTCCATTCGACTAACTACGGGTTTAGCATTGTCGATCAGGACAGTATCTCCGACTGCTTTAAGAGGCTCTCGGACCTCCAGGGCGCTGCATCCTTGGAGCACCATATGCTCCACGAGCTCGGTCATGCGTACGGGCTCAATCACCACGAGTCAGCGATCTCGGTAATGAATGTGACAGGCCGTGGCCATCATACGTGCCACGTTGCGCAGGGCTTCTCCGACTTTCCGTACGGCGATGACATGGGGGGACTAATGGAGTACAATGAGATCAGTGGGAACCCGAGGTTCAACACAGCGGGTACGCCATGGGTACGGATTGGTGGCGATTCAGAGGTTGACATTCAAGCCTATGGCGTAGTCCCAGGCGACGCAGTCCTGCGTAGCGTTCAGTTCACGGCCATCTCCTCTTACAGCGACACATACTCGGCATCGTTCCGCTTCGTAGTCGCCGACAGTGCGGTGTTTAACTGGACGACGGGTGGATGGAGCTTTCCCAACCAGGTATGGGCGTCCGCGACGCAGTCCCTTGCCCTCACGCCGCAGGGCTCCAAGCGTAACATCAAGATCTTGTACATCCCGGGGACGGTCTCCTACCAACCTGGGCATCAATATCGTGTTTGGGTCCAGATCTTCGGCGCCCCATCCGAGACGGATCACGGGGATGACGTGTTCCCGACTGGCATCACCGTACACCGCCTCTAGCTCTCATCTTTTGCGTAGCGAGTGAAGCATGTCCATGGTCCATCGTTCTTTTGTACTCGGACAGATGATGATACTGCTCGCGTCGACCTGGCTCGTGGCATGCACGAGCTCTCCCGGTCTCGAAGGCCTGCCGCCTCCGCTGCCGGAGGAGACGCCGATGGTGCTCTCCATCGACGATGCGGGAGACTATCCTGCCTCCGCAATCGTGACGGTGGACGAGATCGAGGGCCAGCGCTGGGTGCAGCTGGGCATCTCGGTATCGGCCCCCGGCCCGCTGCCCGACCCGGCCCTGGATGTTCAGCTCACCCCCGACGTCGCCCGCGCCGTGCTGCCTGCGGACGGCGCCGTCGTGCCGCTGGGTCTCTCGATGAACCGGGCGGCCTACGTCGTCGGAGACACCGTCGTCTACCGGCGCTTCGAGACCGTCTCGATGCGGGTGGAGGGCGGGCGCGTCGACGTGCGGATAGGTCTCGGCGAGGTGACCCACACCGAGGGGGAGCGGCTCGCGTCTCCGCTCGCGCCGACGGCCGAAGCGCGCCTGTATGGACAGCTCCTGCTCGCCTGCTCCCCGCTCGCGCCGGACGGCGGCAACCTCGAGGACGCCGCGTGGTCGACCGACTTCTGCCGGGCGGCGGTGGAGGACCTCCAGCTCGACGCGCTCCTCGCCAGCCGATAGCGCACAGGGACTGCGCCTGCCTCAGCGCTTCTTGGTGAGCAGCCGGATCGAGTCGACCTCGTCGTCGCCGAGCTCGAGCTGCGCCCTCAAGAATCAGCGCTCGGCCAGCAGGTCGAGCTTCTTCTCGATCTGCGGGGCGCTCATCGCGCCCGTGTAGACGTAGCGCGCGCCGGGGAGGGCGGCGTCGAGGACGGCCTCGCTGACGCGCAGGCGGCTCGAGACGGCGAAGAGGATCTTGTGCGGCAGGCCGGCCTGCACGAGCTCGACGCGCTTCCACACCGCGTCGCGGCTCCAGAAGCCGAGCACCTCGAGGAGCACGACCTCACCGCTCTCGCGGTGGGTGAACGCCAGATCCGGGATCGAGAGGCCCACGCCGGGCAGCTCGAGGATCTCCTCGGCGCGCGCGACGCTCCACGCCGACTCCCGCGCCTCGAAGCGCTCGAGGAGCGCCTGCACCTCGTCGGGCAGCCGCTCGGGGACGTCGGAGCCCTCGCCCGCGTCGCCCTCCATCTTGAAGAGGAGCGGCGTTCGCGCGTGGCCCCAGCGCACGTCGGCCTCGAGCTTCCACGCGCCGCACGCCGTCAGCGCCGGCAGCGCCAGCGCCAGTGAGAGGCCGTACTTCGTCACCGACTCGAACATGCTGAAGGGCCCGTCGATGTCGACGCGGATCACGCCGCCCTTCTCGTGCTGAATGGTGTGCAGGAGCCGGAGGAACTTCAGCTTCCGAAAGAGCGTCCGCAGCGCGCCCGGCGAGGCGCCCTTCACCCGGAGCGTCACCCGCGCGGCCCGCAAGAGCACCGCGCGCGCCTGCTCGAGATCGTAACCCGCGACGATCGCCTCGGGCGCCGCGCTCTTCACCTCGCGCAGCACGTGCGCGCTCCGCAGGTCCGCGTACAAGCCGCGCTCGACGTCGGCCGGGTCGAGCTCGCGCGCGGCCGCGACCTCGCGCAGCACCGCCTCGCGCTCGAACGCGCCCTCATCCGTGAGCTCGCGCCGCCGCTTCGCGGCCAGCTCGAAGATCTCCCGCCGCAGGGCGACCGGCTCCTCGAGCGCGGCCACCTCGAGCTCGAGCCCGTCCTCGACGAGCTTGCGGAGGCCGTCGGCCAGCTTCCGCTCGCGCGCGGCCACCGGGATCGCGGCCCACGCGTCCTCGAGCTCCTCGCGGGTGAAGCCGACGTGCGCCCTCGCGATCTCGTGGAGCTGCGTCGCCAGGGCGAGCGCCCGCGCGCGCTGATCGGGCTTGAGCGCGACCAGCTTGAGCTCGCCCTTCTGCCG
>JAEZBP010000125.1 GCA_023427125.1 Pseudomonadota bacterium
TCGTACGCGGGCGGCTCGAGCTCCCCGAGTATCGCGCGGAAGGCCGGCCATGGACGCTCGACGCCGAGGGCGCACCGATCGCGCAGGGCACGACGTCGCCCGCCTTCGTCGTCGCGCTCCCGAGCACGGGCTCCGCGCCCTATCCCACCGTGCTCTACCAGCACGGCGGAGGCGGCTCGCCGATCGAGGTGCTGCAGGTCGGCGGCGCGCTCGCCGAGGCGGGGTTCGCGTTCGTCGCGATCGACCTGCCGGAGCACGGCCTGCGCCGGCCGCCGACCGGCGGCGGCGAGCTCTCGTTCCTCGACTTCGAGAGCATGGAGCGCACGCGCGAGAACTTCCGCCAGACGGTGGCCGACCACCTCGCGGTGCTCGGCGGCTTCGAGGCGCTCAACGAAGCCATCGAGGCCGAGCTCGCGATCGCGGGCGCGCTCGATCCGGCGCGCACGTTCTACATGGGCCTCTCGCTCGGCGGCGTCAGCGGCGCGATCACGACCGCGGTCTCGCGCGGGCTCGTCGCCTCGGCGCTCTTCGTCGGTGGCGGCGGCTACCCCGAGCTCTTGCGCCACGGCCTCTTCTCCGTGCTCGCCGCGCGCATCCTGCGGGGCGAGGAGCCGCGCCCGACCGTGATGCTCGCCGTCGTCGAGACGATCGGCGACGCCGGTGATCCGCTCGCGTACGCGCAGGCCGCCGAGGATCGCGGCGCGGCGCCGACGCCGATCCTCTTTCTGCAGGCGGTGGACGACGCGCTCGTCTCGGCCGCCTCGAACGATCAGCTCGCCCGCGCGTTCGGCGCCTCGCTGGCGCGGCCCTTCCATCACGAGGTCGACGGGCTCTCGCCGGTGGATCTCCCCGCGTCCGACACCTTCGCGTGGGCGGGAGGTGGAGAGGCCGCGACGCGCGTCCTCGTGCACGCGCCGATGCGCGAGGTCCCCGCGGGGCAGCGCCACGGCGCGCTCATCGCGCTCGACTACGCGCAGGCGATGGTCACCCACTGCTTCCGCGGCGCGCGCGAGGGCGAGCCCTGCGAGATCATCGACACGGGCTTCGCGTCACGGTGATCGAGACGGCGCCCGCCGCGACCCCGGGCTGACGGTCTCCGGCCGAGCGGGCTATGCTGCGGTCGATGGCCACGCGAAGCACGCACGGGCGAGCGCCGGCTGACGACGACATCACCGTCTACCCGGAGGAGGAGAAATTGGGGGAGGAGCTTCTCCAGCGGTGGATCATCGAGCTCTTGCGTCCGCTCGTCGAGCGCTGGCTCGCGTCGCGCAAGGTCGTGGCGCTCACCGGCGCCGATCAGTTCATCTACTTTCGCCGCGGCGACACCCGCGGCCGCCTCGCGCCCGACCTCTTCGTGCTCCCCGGCGTGCGCCCGAACCGGCGTGTCCGGTCCTGGAAGACCTGGGTGGAGAAGATCGTGCCGAGCTTCGCGCTCGAGGTGGTGTCGCGCGACGTCGACAAGGACTACATCGATGGGCCCGAGCTCTATCGCGAGCTCGGCGTGCAAGAGCTGATCATCTTCGATCCGGACTTCGAAGACGAGCCGGATCGCTTCCGTTTCCAGGTCTACCGGCAGGTCGGCAAGCGCGGCCTCGTGCGGGCCGAGGTGACGAACGAGGACCGCGTCCGCTCGCGCGTCTTGAAGTGCTGGCTGCGGGTGATCGGCGTCGGCGAAGAGATGCGGCTGCGGATCGCGACCGGTCCCTCCGGTGAGGTGCTCTACCCCACGGAGGCCGAGCACGAGCGCGCCGAGAAGGAGCGGGAGCGCGCCGAGAAGGAGCGGGAGCGCGCGGGACGCAAGGCCGCCGAGGCCGAGCTGGCGCGGCTGCGCGAGGAGCTCGAGCGCGCCCGGCCCCGCCGCAAGCGCTGACGCTCATGGCGCCCGTCATCCGAGCAGGTATGCTCGGCCCGCCGTGCGCCTCGCATGCTTCTCCGTCGCCCTGATGTGCTTCGCCGCGCCGGTGTCGGCGCAGGACGGCGAGCCCGTGGAGAGCGACGAGGCGAGCGACGAGGCGAGCGAGCCCGCCGCGGAGCCCGACCCCGAAGAAGCGGGGTACCACGTGGTCGTCCTCTCGGTGGGCGGCGACGCGCCGGAGGCGGCGGCCCGCGAGGTGCGCGAGGCGGTGGCCGCGGCGCTCGTAGAGGACGGGCTGCGCGTCATGCCGGAGGGGGATCTCGCGCTGCGCTTCTCGCCGTCACGCCTTCGCGGCTGCGACTCGGCCGCCTGCGCGTGGGCGCTCGGGCGGGAGCTCGGCGTCTCGATGGTCGCCGCGGTCGCGACCTGGCAGCGCGAGGGGCGCGCCGCGTCGATCACGGTGAGCCTCGTGGTCGGCGAGCGGCGCGCGCACGCGGCGAGCGAGGACGTCGGCGAGCGCACGATCGCACAGGCCGCCGCGCTCGCGGTGCGCGGCGCGCAAGACGCCCGCGCGCGCGCCCTGATCGTCGAGGGCAGCGCCGGGGCCGAGCCGGAGAGCGCCGAGGACGAGCGCGACAGCAACGCGCCGGTGGTCGAGGAGCTGAGGGCGCGCGAGCGGAGCCTCGAGGAGTACGTGCTCCCGGGCGTGCTCGGCGCGGTGGGGCTCGCGCTGGCGGCGAGCGCGGTCTACGCGCTGATGCCCGAGGACTGCGCGCTCGTCGGCGCCTCCGGCGTGTGTCTGCGCGGAGACGCGCCGAACATCGGGCTCGGCGTGGTCTTCGCGATCACCGGCGGGCTCTCGATCGCGGGGGCGATCATCTGGCTGATCGTCGGCGGCATCCCGGCCAGCATGGGCCGCATCGACGTGGTGCTCGGACCGGAGGGCGGAGGGCTCGGATGGCGCGGTACGTTCTAATCGCAGCGCTGCTTGCGCTGGCCGCCGCGCTCGGCGGGTGCCTGCGCGTCGAGTTCGATCGCTGCGACGACGATGAGCCGCACCCCGACTGCGCGCTCCTCGA
>JAEZBP010000139.1 GCA_023427125.1 Pseudomonadota bacterium
CCGCAGGACCGGTGGCGGCTCGGGCGCCGCGGGCTCGACGTCGGGCGAGGGCTCCGGGAGCTCCGCGGGAGCCGGCTCGGCCGCGATGTCGATCGGCGCGCCCTCCGCGCCCTCCGGCGGGAGCACCCGGACCTCCGTCGGGATCGGCGCGGGCTCACGGGTCGCCGCGAGGATGCCCATCACCGCGCCGGCGGCGAGCCCGACCATCGCGACGATGGCCGCGATGACGAAGGGCGCCTTCGACGGCGCGCGCGGCTCCGACTCTTGCGCCCTCCCGCCCAGCTCGACCGGGACGCCGATGAACGAAGCGCCGGTGCTCGAGATCATCGCCAGTGCGGGCGGGGTCGCGGGCCCGATCGCGCCGTCCTCGGCGCGGAACACGACGCCGCTCGAGATCTCCGTCTTGTCGTCGGGCAGCAGGATGGCGGGCGCGGTGCCCGGCTCGCCGAGGCTCTGCTTGAGCGAGAGCTGCATGCGCTCGAGCGTCTCCCCGCCGTAGCGCTGCACCATCTCGGCGACGACGTTGGTGTCGCGCACGCCGACGGTCTCGCGCGCCGCGGCCCTCAGCGCACGCGCGAAGTCCGCGGCCGAGGCGAAGCGCACGTCCCGATCGCGCTCGAGCGCGCGCGCGACCACCGCCGCGATCGCCTCGGGCACCTCGGGGTTCACCGTGTTGGCCGCCGGGATCGGCATCCGCGTGACGCGCTCGAGCACCGCGAGCGGGTTCTCCGCGTGGAAGAGGCGGCGCGTGGTCAAGGTCTCCCACGCCACGACGCCCAGCGAGAACACGTCCGAGCGCCGGTCGAGGTCCTTGTCGGCGCACTGCTCGGGCGAGAAGTAGCTGAGCTTCCCCTTGAACTCGCCGGTGCTCGTCTTGGTGCGCCGCAGGATCGCGCGCGCCACGCCGAAGTCGGTGATCCGCACGCGGCCGTCGGTGCCGACCAGGATGTTCTGCGGAGAGACGTCGCGATGGACGATGTGGAGCGGCGCGCCGTAGGGCGTCTTCGCGTCGTGCGCGTCGTGGAGGCCCTGGGCGGCCTGCGCGATCAGCTCGACCGCGACGTCGAGCGGGACCGACGCGCCCTCCTTCGCCGTGTTGCGCAGGAGCGTCGAGAGCGTGGTGCCGACCACGAGCTCCATCACGAGGAAGAGCGAGCCGTCGTCGGCGCGGCCGAGGTCGAGCGTGGAGACGACGTTGGGGCTCGAGATGTTCGCGGCGAGCTTCCCCTCGTCCATGAACATGTTGACGAAGCGCTCGTCGTCCGTCAGGTGCGGCAGCATGCGCTTGAGCGCGACCAGCTTCTGAAAGCCGGCCTCACCTCGCACGCGCGCCGCGTAGACCTCCGCCATGCCGCCCGCCGCGATGCGGAAGAGCGTCTCATACCGGCCGTATACGTTGGGCGTCGCCTCTGGTCTGGCTTGCCCCATTCCGAGAGAGAGGATAGCAGCGCTCCTTCCGAGACCGCCACCATCGTGTCGGCTTCGCTCCGAAGCGCGACTGATGCGTCGCTACTCCGAGAGCGAGCACATGTAGGCCTCGACGCGATCGACGCCGCCGGTCTCGCAGAGGTGCTGCCCGGCGAGGTTGCAGAAGTCGCTCGGGTCTCCGCCCGTGACGCAGCCCTCGATCGCGCATCGCCCGATCTGCTCCACGCACCCGCCGGCGATGCACTCGTGCCGGCAGGGCTCCCCCGCCGGGCAGCAGTCCGCGGTCGTCGCGCAGCCGCAGCGCCGATCGGCGCTCAGGCAGACGCCGCGCGTGCAGTCGTCGTCCGTCGCGCACTCCGGGACGCGGTCGATCGTGGTGTGCCAGTAGGTGTGTCGGCCGATGTAGAAGGGGTGCTCGAGCGAGTAGCGCAGCTCCGGGACCCGCGCCCGATCGTCGCTGTCGCAGTCGGGCGACCGGCAGAAGTTCACGCGCACGTTCAGTGAGACCGTGTCGTCGTGGGACACGACGCTGATGCAGTCCACCTGCCGGCTCTCGCCGAGCTGGATCGCGCGCGGGTCGGTGCCCGACCAGAACCCATCCTCGACGAACGCCGCGCTCGACCGCCGCACCTGCACCTGCGCGTACCACGGCTCGTCGTCCTCGCTCGCCGGCGCGGGCGCGGGCGGGAGCGTCACCTGTAGCTCGAGCACTGCGTTCTCCGCGCAGCCGGCGAGGAACAGCGCGAGCGCGAGCCGCCTCATCCGTCCACCCTCACGAGGCGGTCGGGGCGCAGCGGCTGCACCTGCGCGTCCTCCCAGAGCACCACGCCGATCGCGATGCTCGCCGCGACGAGGATCGCCGCCCCGACGCCGAGGAGGATCGGCAAGAGATCGACGCCGCCCCCCTGGGGGATCGGCGTGAAGCGGACCTCGACGGTCTCGGTCTGCCCGTCGCCGAGGCGGCCCTCCCAGAGGAACGGCTGGTGCGAAGGGATGGTCGCCACCAGCGAGTGCGCGCCGGAGTCGGTCTCGATGCGCAATGGCCGGGTGCCGTCGTCGAGCACGTCGCGCCCGTCGAAGTGCAGCTCGGGGCGCGTGTCCGGATCGATCCCGGCCAGCAAGAGCACCGCCACCCGCGCGGCCTCTTCGCGTCGATAGACCGTCGCGAGCTCGCGCGGCTCGCCGCCGAAGTCCGGGTGCTCGCCGAGCAGGCGATCGAAGGCGTCGCGCGCCTCGCGGTGCCGCCCGAGCGCCCGCAGCGCCATCGCGAGGTTGTAGAGCGCCGAGGGCGCGCACGAGAGCGCGTAGCTGCGCTCGAACTTCGGGATCGCGTCGGCCCACCGGAACCCCTCGACGTCGCCCGAGCCGTCGATGAAGAGGCTGCGCGCCTCGTCGACCTCGAGCTGCGTCGGGCTCGCGTTGCACGCGCTCTGCGCCTCGGCGCGGCCGGCGACCAGCAGCAGCGCGCCGGCGATCATCAGCGAGGGAGCACGTCCGAGCATCATCCGGCGGAGTATCACCGAGGCGCCCGCCGAGGAGAAGCTCGTGATCACACGAGCTCCCTCAGCGCCTCGAGGAGCGCGTCGTCCTCGGCCGGCGTGCCCACCGTGATCCGGAGGTAGCGGGCGAGGCGCGGCTCGGAGGCGAAGCGGCGGACCGCGATCCCGCGCTCGGCGAGCCCCGCGTGGACGCGGGCGGCGTCCTCCACCTCGACGAGGAGGAAGTTCGCCTGCGAGCTCGGCGCGCGCACGCCGCCGATCGTGCTCAGCGCCGCCGTCAGCCGCTCGCGCTCCTCGACGATGCGGGCGACGGCGTCGTCGAGCACCGCGGGCAGCTCGCCGAGGATCGTCGTCGCGGTGAGCTGCGTGTAGGTGCTGAGGTTGTAGGGAGGGCGCGCCTTCTCGACCTCGGCCGCGAGGGCAGGGGAGAGCCGCGCCCACCCGAGCCGCAGCCCGGCGAGACCGATCTTCGAGAGCGTGCCGAGCACCGTGACGTTCGGGTGGTCGGCGCACCACGCGCCGTGGGTCGAGCTCGCGAAGGGGCCGTAGGCCTCGTCGATCAGCACCAGCGACTCGCTCGCGGCCTCCACGATCGCGCGCAGATCCCCGTCGTCCATCGCGTTGCCGGTCGGGTTGTTCGGCGTCGCGACGTAGACGAGGTTCGGACGCGCGCGCGCGATCGCCTCGAGCATCGCCGGACGATCGAGCGCCCACGAGCCATCGACGAGCGGGACCTCGACCGGCGTCAGGCCATGCACGTTCGCGGTGAGCGGCACCATGACGAAGCTCGGCGTCGGGATGACGACGCTCGCGTGCTCGGCGCCGGGCCGCGGCTCGGAGAGCGCCGCCATCAGCATGCCGATCACCTCGTCCGAGCCGACGCCGAGCACGAGCTCGTCGGGGCTCGCGCCGAGGCGCGCCGCGAGCAGCCGCTTCACCTCGCGCGCGCCGAGATCGGGGTAGCGGTGCAGATCCGCGCTCGAGAGCACCTCGCGGAGCCGCTCGCGCGCGTGAGGCGGCAGCGGCCAGGGGCTCTCGTTCGCGTCGAGCTTGATCGGCGGCGGATCGGGCGGCGTCTTGTACGCGGCCATCGTGCGGAGCGCCCCGCGCACGAGCTCGAGCGGCGGCTTCATCGCGGCGCGTTCTCCTGCAGGAAGCTCGGCACCTCGTCGGGCGCGCCCTCGCGGGCTCCCTCGCTCGAGGCCTCGAGCTCGCCCTCGCTGCGCGTCCCCGGCCTCGCGCGCCCATGGGCGTCGAGATCGCTCGGGTAGATGCCCATGTAGGTCGCGACGAGCTCCTCGGGGACCCGCGCGAGATCTCCGCCGGCGCCCACCTTCACGACGTGCGGCCCGGAGACCCAGAGCGCCCACCGGTCGCCCTCGCCTCCGTCGAGATACCAGACGTGCCCGCCGCCGTACGCCCGCACCTCCGCGTCGTAGCTCCCCAGCGATCGAAGGACCCGCCGCACCTCCGCGCTCAGCCCGCGCGGCTCGCCGTACACCGTCACGAAGACGCTCGCGAAGGGCACCGTGTCGCTGCCGCGCGAGGCGCGCTGCACGTACGTCGCGGTATGCCCGACCGCGGCGTTGCCCTCGATCGGCACCTCTACGTCGAGCACCCGCTGATAGCGCCGGTACGACCAGCCCTCGACGTCGCGCTCGAGTACGAAGCGGGTCGGGATGCTCGAGCCACAGCCTGCGGCGAGCACGGCGAGCAACGCGATCACATGGGTCGCTCCGCTGCGTGACGGCCTCCCGACACCTGCGGACGGCGGCAGGTGTCGGCCTACCGTCACGGAGCGAAGATCCTCGATCGCAGGGAGGGTGCGCATCGCGCGCAGCCTACCAGAGCTCAAGGCGGGGTCCTCGTCATCAGCTCGACATCCGATCGCCGCCCCGCCTCGCCCGCTCGAGCGCGCGCCTCACGGCGGCCGCGTCCTCGGCCTGATCGCCGCCCGCGCTCAGGTAGGCCGCGAGATCTTCGGCGGCCGCCTCGCTCGCGCCGAGCGCGAGCGCGTGCAGGCCTCGGTCGCGGCGGAAGGCGATCGAATCGGTCAGGTCGACGAGCCGATCGCAGACGAGGAGCGCGTGCGCATGATCGCGGCGCCGCTCGTGCGCGTGCTTGAGGTTGAGGAGCATGCGGACGACGAGCGGCCGTAGGCCGACCGGCTCGAGGTGCGAAGGGACGAGGCGCGCGCTCGAGCCGAGCATCCGCGCGGCGAGCCGCGTGAGGCTCGCGTCATCGAGGATGCGCCCGCCGAAGAAGGGGTCGACGAGCACGCCCTCGGGTCCCCCGATCCGCGCGAGGAAGTGTCCGGGGAAGCCGATCCCCTCGACCCTCACGCCGGCGCGCCGCCCGACCGCCGCGATGACCACCGCCAGGCTGAGCGGGATGCCGGTGCGGCGCGCGATCACCTCGTCGAGGTAGCTGTTCTTCGGATCGAAGTAGTCGTCCTCGTTGCCGTGGAAGCCCAGGCCCTCGTAGAGGTGCGCCACGAGGGCTTGGGCTTGCTCGCGCGGCGGCGCGCGGAGATCGAGCTGCCCGAGCGGGGCGGCGAGCTCGTCGAGCCCGGCGAGCTCGCGCTCCACGTCGAGGTCGGGTCGAGCGTCACGCGCGATCAAGAGCGCGGCCGCCTCGGGGGAGATCGACTCCTCCCGGACCGCCGCCACGAGATCGAGCTTGCGGCTCACACCACCATCACAAGCGCGGGCCAGCGCTCCGGATCGCGTCGCTCGCCTGGGCCTCGTACGACATGAAGTTGGCCTTGAAGAGCGTCGCGAGCCTGCGCGCGGTGCTGTCGAACGCGGCCTTGTCGGCCCAGGTGTTCTTGGGGACCAGCACCTCGCTCGGGACGCCGGGCACCTCGGTCGGGATCTGCAAGCCGAAGAGCGGATCCTCGATCGTCTTCGCCTTCGCCAGCTCGCCCGAGTGGATCGCGTCGATGATCGCGCGGGTGTGCGCGAGGCTCATCCGCTTGCCCACGCCGTAGCTCCCGCCGGTCCATCCGGTGTTGATCAGCCAGGGCTGCGCGCCGTGCTTCTCGAGCTTCTCGGCGAGCATCTCCGCGTACTTCGTCGGGTGCCAGACCAGGAAGGGCGCGCCGAAGCAGGCGCTGAACGTCGCCTGCGGCTCCGTCACGCCCATCTCGGTGCCGGCGACCTTCGCCGTGTAGCCGCTGATGAAGTGGTACATCGCCTGCGCGGGCGTGAGCTTCGAGACCGGCGGCAGCACGCCGAACGCGTCCGCCGTCAGGAGGATCACGTTGTCCGGGTGGCCCGCGACGCAGGGGATCTGCGCGTTCGGGATGTACTCGATCGGATAGCTGCAGCGCGTGTTCTCGGTGATCGACGTGTCCGTGTAGTCGACCTGGCGCGTCTCGCGCTCGAAGACGACGTTCTCGAGCACCGAGCCGAAGCGGATGGCGTTGAAGATCTCGGGCTCGGCCTCCGGCGACAGGTTGATCGCCTTCGCGTAGCAGCCGCCCTCGATGTTGAAGACGCCCTGCTCGCTCCAGCAGTGCTCGTCGTCGCCGATGAGCGCGCGCGAAGGATCGGCGCTCAGCGTCGTCTTGCCGGTGCCGCTCAGGCCGAAGAAGATCGAGACGTCGCCCTTGGGCCCCTGGTTGGCCGAGCAGTGCATCGAGAGCACGCCCTGCTTCGGCATCAGGTAGTGCATGATCGTGAAGACGCCCTTCTTCATCTCGCCCGCGTACTCGGTGCCGAGGATGACGAACTCGCCGCGGCCGAAGTGGAGCGCGACGCTCGTCTTGCTGGTCATCCCCGACGTGTGGCGGTTCGCGCTGAACGCGCCGGCGTTGAAGATGACGTAGTCGGGCTCGCCGAAGGCCGCGAGCTCCTCCTCCGTCGGCCGGATCAGCATGTTGTGCATGAAGAGCGCGTGGTACGCGCGCGAGCAGATGACGCGCACCTTGATGCGGTAGCGCGGATCCCAGCCGGCGAAGCCGTCGACGACGTAGATGTGCGGGCGGGTGTTCAGATAGTCGATCGCGCGCTCGCGGTTGACGGCGAAGACGTGCTCGTCGGTCGCGATGTTGACCGGACCCCACCACACGTCCTCCTTCGAGCCCGGCTCGTCGACGATGCGCTTGTCCTTCGGGCTGCGGCCGGTCTTCTCGCCGGACATCGCGATGAGCGCCCCGGAGGACGCGATCGCGGTCCCCGCCTCGTTGCGAAGGCCGTGCTCGTAGAGGCGCGCAGGCGGCGCGTTCCGGATGACCTTCTGAACGGTGATCTCGTACTTCTCGAGGCTGAAGTCCTGTCCCATGTCTCCCACGTACCTTTCGGGGGGCGCCGGCGGGGCACGTCGATGGTGTCCGAGGCCGCAGCGCAAAGTGTGGAAACCGAGCCCGCAGCCTACGAGTTTTTGCGGCGGGTGCCAGGCGCAGGGCCGACACCCCTCGGAGCCTCCTCACATCAGAGGACGGCGGGCTCGAGGAAAGTCAAGGTCCCCTCGCTCGCGTCGAGGCGGACCGGCGCGCCGAAGGGGAGCGCGAGGTTCTCGCGCCCATGGCCGGCGGGGACCCCCGTCACCACCGGGACGCCGAGATCGCCGAGCCGATCGGCCAGCACCTCCTCGACGGTGGCGCCGTCGTCCCGGGGGTGGCAGCTCGTGAAGCCGCCGAGGGCGATCGCGGCGACGCGCGCGAGCCATCCCGCCTCCCGCAGCGTGGTGAGCATCCGGTCGACTCGGTAGGGCGCCTCCCCGACGTCCTCGAGGAAGAGGATCGCGCCGTCGATCGGCGGCGCGTGCGGGGTGCCGGCCAGCGCCGCGAGGAGCGCGAGGTTGCCTCCGAGCAGCGGGCCATCGGCGGCGCCGCCGGTGATGGGCGCGAGCCCTTCGAGCGGCGGGTGCCGAGCGCCTTCGACGATCGCGCTCCACCGCTCGAGCTCGCCTTCCTCCGCGCGGCCGAGCGCGCACACCATCGGGCCGTGGATCGAGCGGAGCCCGGCCCGCGCGAAGAGCGCGTGGAGGGCGGTCATATCGCTGAACCCGACGAGCAGCTTCTCGGCGGCGCGCACGTTCTCCGGCAGCACGAAGCGGAGGAGCCGCGTGACCCCGTAGCCGCCGCGCGCCGGCACGATGGCGTCGACGTCGGGATCGGCGAGCGCCTCCTCGAGCTCGACCAAGCGCCGCCGATCGTCGCCGGCGAGGTAGCCGCGGCGCGCGCCGATGTCGTCGCGGTAGCTGACGCGGTAGCGCTCGGAGAGGCGCGCGACGCCGCGCTCGAAGTCCGCCGCCGGGAACGGCGAGGCCGGCGCGATGACGCGCA
>JAEZBP010000176.1 GCA_023427125.1 Pseudomonadota bacterium
CGTCGAGGCGGCGCGCGCCCGCCAGGACCGGCGCGCCGAACGTGGCCCGCGCGTGCGCCGGCGGCGCGTAGAAGCGCGTCGAGATGCCGAAGAGCATCCGCGCCGCGGTGGTGCTCAGGCTCGAGAAGCCCACCCCGAACTGCAGCGGGATCGGGGAGCCGCCGTCGAGCCGCGGGACGTCGAACGAGGTGCCGAGCGAGTCGATGTCGAGGCCGCCGAGCACGCCGTCGAGGATGCTGTCGAAGTTGTCCCTCACCCAGTCGCGGATGAGGTTCTGGACCATGTTGCGGACGGTGCCCTCGAAGAGATCGGCGACGATGTCGACGATCGCGCCGTCGAGGCCCGAGAAGCTGGTCGAGATGCCGCCGACCGAGACCGAGACCGAGCCCGGGCGCACCGTCACGCGCGGGCGGCCGGCCGAGAGCGAGGGGTTGAAGGTCACGCCGACGTCGGCCGAGTTGAACGTGACCCAGCCGGTCGTGTCGTAGTTGATCCCGGCGACGTGCCCGCGCACCCGGATGTTGATCCGCAGGTTGCGGATGTTGACGGTGGTGCGGAGGCCATTGTCGACCAGCGTCAGCGAGGTCGTGTTCGGCCCGTTGATCTGGAGGTCGCGGTAGATGACCTCCGAGCGGAGGACGCAGACGCCGAGGACGGTCTGATCGCACGCGCTCGGCTTCAGCGGGTTCGCCGCGAGGAGAGAGGTGTGGAGGGTGTCGCGCAGGCCCCGGCTGTTGAGCACCGTGTGCAGGACGTCGGCGAGCGAGTTGAGCCCGCCGCTCCGCGAGGTGTCGTCGAACGCGGCCTGCCGCAGCCGGAGCGAGAGGGTGTCCGAGAAGGTGCTGGTGTCCGGCGCCCACTGATCGGACACGAGGAACGCGCAGGTCCGGCTCGCCTCCTGGCCGGTCCCGTCGACGGCCGAGAGATCGACGAAGTTGATGCCGTAGCGAGGCCTCAGCGGGATCGAGAAGGTGCCGTCGGGCTCGACCGGGGTGACGGCGCCGTTCACCCGCACGCTCGTGACGCCGCTCAGATCGCTGACGGTCCCGCGGAACGTAATCGACGTGAACGGAGCGAGATCGAGGATCCCGCCGTCGAGGGGACTGTCACAGTTGAGGTTCGGGCCGCTGCTGTCGACGACGATGGTGGTCGAGGCCGTCAGCGGGATGTCGCTCTCGGTGGGCGGGGTGACGGTCGCGGTGAGGGTGTAGCGGCCCTCCTGCTGGAAGCGGAAGCGACCGTCGCCGAGCGCCTGGCCGTGGTAGCTCGGGTCGGCGTTGGCCGGGTGGGCCACGCTCGTGACCGGCACCGTGACGTCGGTGATCAGGTTGCCGAGCCGATCGTGGACGAGCCGCTCGATCTCGATCACCTGGCCGACGGCGTAGACCGGCTGGTCGGGCACCTTCGCGATGAGCAGCGACGCGGGGACGTTCGGGTAGACCTCGAGGGTCGCGCCGCGCGAGTCGGCGCCGGGCAGATCGCAGAAGACCTCGAAGCGCCCGGCGCGGACGAAGCGCGCGTAGGGCTCGTCGAAGGTGTTCAGCTCGTCGGCGGGCTCGGCGCGCGTGGTCGGCGACGTGTCGGGGACGACGTTGCCGTACGCGTCGAAGACCTCGCAGCTCACCACCGTCTCGGCGCCGGCCGGGATCGAGTCGGGCTCGACCGAGGTGACGACGCGGACGGGCGCGCCGGGCAGCACCTCGACCACCGCGGGGGTCTCGTCGGTCAGGCGCAGCGACGAGAAGGTGCACGCGACCTCGACCGCGCCGGTGCGGACCGCCATCCACGTGCCGTCCGCCTGACGCTCGAGGGAGGCCTCGGGGACCAGCCGGAGCGTGGGCGAGAGGCTCGGCGGCGCCGTGAAGGTCTCGCCGTTCGCGTCGATGAGCAGGCACGTGACCGTCAGCGTCTGGCCCGCCAGCACGGTGGTGGGCGCGGACGTGTCCACGCCCACCGCGTTGATGATCTCGGCGTCGACCGCCCCATCGGCCGGCCCGGCCCCGCCGCCACAACCCACGAGCACCACGCCGCCGAGCACCACGCCGCCGAGCACCGTGGCGAAGATCGCCGCACCATGAGCAAGCACACGTCGCATTCGACCCCTCGGATGAGGCGGCCAGTCTACGCGACGCCGGGGCTCCCGTCATTGGTTGGTCTGGAATCAGACACGCGGGGCGGATCAGCTCTCGCGCTCGAGCTCGAGGTGGACGTCGGAGGCGAGGGCGCTCCGGTCGAGCGACGCCGCCTCGAGGGCGGCGGTGACGAACGCGGAGACGTGCGGGTAGTCGTGGCAGCGCACGTCGACCTCGCGGGCGGGCTCGCTCGCCGCGACGTCGAAGCGCAGCCAGAGCCGCCCCGGTGGGGCGTCGAGCTCCTCGGGGCGCGGCCAGTGCCACACCAGCTCGATCGCGACGTGGCGAGGGTCCGCACGCGCGACGCTCCGGAACGAGAGGCGGACGTCGTCGCCGAGGTGCTCTCGGGCGATCTCCACCTGTGTGCTGTGCGCGACGTCGCAGAGGGCGCCGAGCGTGACGTGATCGGCGTCGAGGTGCGCCACGCGATCGAGGAGCGCGTCGCGGGCGGCCTCCATGCATGCCGGCTCTCGCATGGCGGGGAGAGCAGCCCCCTCCAGGGGTCCGACAAGCCGCCGTCCTGGCCTCGAGGGGACGTGGCGGTCATGCTCCGCCGCCCCGATGATTCACCTCTCCTCCATCTCGAAGCACCACGGCAAGCAGATCCTCTTTCTGGACGCGTCCGTCAGCGTGTTCCGCGGCGAGAAGATCGGGCTCGTCGGCCCGAACGGGTCGGGCAAGACGACGATCTTCCGGCTCATCATGCGCGAGGAGCAGCCGGACGGCGGCACCGTCTCCGTCGATCGCGGCCTCACCATCGGCTACTTCAGCCAGGACGTCGGCGAGATGGGCGGGCGCACGGTGGTCGAGGAGACGATGGCCGGCGCGGGCGAGGTCTCCGAGATCGCGCGCGAGCTCCACGCGCTCGAGCTCGCGATGGCCGATCCGGCGCGCGCCGACGAGATCGAGCAGCTGGTCGAGCGCTTCGGCGAGGTGCAGGGCCGCTTCGACTCGCTCGACGGCTACGGCCTCGAGTCGCGCGCGAGGGAGATCCTCGCCGGCCTCGGGTTCGCGCCTGACGTGATGGACGGAGACGTCGCGAAGCTCTCGGGCGGCTGGAAGATGCGGGTGGCGCTCGCGCGCATCCTGCTGATGCGCCCCGACGCGCTCCTGCTCGACGAGCCGACCAACCACCTCGACCTCGAGTCGATCCTCTGGCTCGAGACCTTCCTCCGCGGCTTCGACGGCGCGCTCGTGATGACCTCGCACGATCGCGAGTTCATGAACCGGCTGGTCGGCAAGATCGTCGAGATCGACGGCGGCGAGCTGACGGTCTACTCGGGCAACTACGACTTCTACGAGCAGCAGCGCGAGATCGCGGCGAGCCAGAAGGAAGCGCAGTTCGCGCGGCAGCAGGCGATGCTCGCGAAGGAGCAGGCCTTCATCGATCGCTTCAAGGCGCGCGCGAGCCACGCCGCGCAGGTGCAGTCGCGGGTGAAGAAGCTCGAGAAGATCGAGAAGGTCGAGCCGCCCCGGCGGCGCAAGGTCGTCGAGTTCGACTTCCGCAAGCCGCAGCGCTCGGGCGACGACGTCGCGAAGCTCGAGGGCGTCCACAAGGCCTGGGGGACGAAGGTCATCTACGAGGGGCTCGATCTCTTGGTGCGGCGCCGCGAGCGCTGGTGCGTGATGGGCGTGAACGGCGCGGGCAAGTCCACGCTGCTCAAGCTGCTCGCCGGCGAGTCGTCGCCGGATCAGGGCCGCGTGACCCTCGGCGCGAGCGTGAAGCTCGGCTACTTCGCGCAGCACGCGATGGAGCTGCTCGATCCGGGGACCACGGTCATCGAGACCTTGGTGCGCGAGTTCCCCGGCGCGTCGCTCGGCGCGCTCAAGACCTTGGCGGGCGCGTTCGGCTTCTCGGGCGACGACGTGGAGAAGCCCTGCCGGGTGCTCTCGGGCGGAGAGAAGGCGCGGCTCGTGCTCGCGCGCATGCTCTTCGATCCGCCGAACTTCCTCGTGCTCGACGAGCCGACCAACCACCTCGACCTCGGCACGAAAGAGGTGCTGGTCAACGCGCTGCGCGACTTCGACGGGACGATGATCTTCGTCTCCCACGATCGCAGCTTCCTCTCGTCGCTCTCGAACCGCGTGCTCGAGGTCTCGACGAGCGGCGTGCGCACGTACGGAGGCGGCTACCGCGAGTACGTCGCGGAGGCCGGCTACGAGGCTCCCGGCGTGCGCTGAGCGGCCGTGAGAGAGCGCGGCGCGATGGGCGAGCGAGAGCAGAGGCGCGGGCTCCCGGGCGGCGTGATGGCGCCGCTCGTCGCCTTCGTCGTCTTCGTCGCGCTCTTCACGGTGGACGTGATCGACCCGGCGCTGATCGACCTGGGATCGCACGTCAGCCCGATGGGCCTCGGCGTCCTCGGCGCCGCGCTGAGCCTCTTCTGGCTGCTCGCCGCGATCGGCGCCAAGCGCACCCGCGGATAGCTCAGGCGACCTTCTCGGCCTCGGCCTCTTCCGCGGCCGGCACGTGGGCCTTCGGGTGCTTCTTGCGGAAGCGCATGTTGAGGAGCTCGACGAAGAGCGCGAAGCCCATCGCGGCGTAGATGTAGCCCTTCGAGATGTGCTGGCCGAAGCCCTCGGCCACCAGCAGCACGCCGATCAGGAGCATGAAGCTGAGCGCCAGCACCTTCATCGACGGATGGCGGTTCACGAAGTCGCCGACCTTCCGCGCGAAGACCAGCATGATCACCATCGCGATCACGATCGCGGCGATCATCACCGGCACGTCGTCGACCATGCCGACCGCGGTGATCACGGAGTCGAGCGAGAAGATGATGTCCATGATCGAGATCTGGACGACGATCGAGGCGAGCGTCGCGGTGCCCGGCTTGCGCAGGCCGTCGGCGCTCGCCTCCTCCTCTTCGATCTCGACCTTCTCGTAGATCTCGTGCGCGCTCTTGCCGATCAGGAAGAGCCCGCCGAAGAGGACGATGAGATCGCGCCCCGAGAAGCCCTTCGACATGAGGGTGAAGAGCGGATCGGTCAGGTGCATCACCCAGCTGATCCCGAGCAGGAGCGCGACCCGCGTGACGAGCGCGCCGCCGAGCCCGAGGCGGTACGCGATCGGGCGCTCCGCCCGCGGCAGCCGGTCGGTCAGGATCGCGATGAAGACGAGGTTGTCGATGCCGAGGACGATCTCGAGCATCGCGAGCGTCAGCAGCGCGACCCACGCCTCGGGGTTGGTGAGGAGCTCCATCATGGCGGGCGCCAGGCTTCCCCGGCCGGGCGCCGCGCGCAAGGGGTAGTAGAGTCCGCGCGTGTCGGAAGAGATGGAGATCGGCCGTCGCGCCGAGGATGGAGCGCCGCTCGCGCTCGCGCCGCGCGCGCTCCTGCGCCACGTGATGGCGCTCGGCTCGAGCGGCTCGGGCAAGACCGTCTTCTGCAAGGTCGTGGTCGAGGAGGCGGTGCGCCGCGGGATCCCGGCGATCTGCGTCGATCCGCAGGGCGACCTCGCGAGCTTCGGCGCGGGCGTCGTCGATGCCGGCGAGCTCGAGGCGCGCGGCGTCGACCCGGCGGTCGCGAGCGAGCTCGCGTCGCGCGCCGAGGTGGTGGTGCTCACGCCCGGCTCGAGCCGCGGGATCCCCCTCTCGGCCGATCCGGTGGACGCGGCGCTCGCCGGGCTCGAGGGGAGTGAGCGGGTCAGCGCGCTGAGCCGCACCGCGTCGATGGTGGTCGCGCTGCTCGGCTTCGAGCTGGACTCCGACGACGGCGCCGGCCTCAGCGCGGTGCTCGATCGCGCGCTCTCCGAGCTCGTCGCCGGCGGCGCGCGCCTCTCGCTCGGCGCGCTGACCGAGCACCTCTTCGAGGCGGAGAAGGACGACTTCGCCGCGTACGCACGCCTGTGCGACGCGCGGAAGATCCGCGTCGCGTGTCAGCGGCTCGCGCGGCTCGACGTCGGCGCGCGGCGCGCGCTCTTCCACGGCGGGGTGCCGATCGACATCGACGTGCTGCTCGGTCGCGATCCGCGCGCGAGGGTCGCGAAGGGCAAGACGCGCATCGCGGTCATCTACCTGAACACCCTGCACTCGCAGGAGGACAAGGACTTCTTCGTCGCGGCGCTCGCCGATCGGCTCTACGCGTGGATGCTCGCGAACCCGAGCCCCGAGCCGCAGGCGCTCTTCTACATCGACGAGGTCGCGCCCTTCATCCCGCCGGTGCGCAAGCCGGCGTGCAAGGACGGGCTCTCGCTGCTCTTCAAGCAGGCCCGCAAGTACGGCGTCGGCTGCTTGATGGCCACGCAGAACCCCGGCGACGTGGACTACCGCGCGATGGCGCAGTTCGGGACCTGGGCCCTCGGCCGGCTGACGACGCGGCAAGACCTCAAGAAGATCGAGCCGACGGTGAAGTCGCTCGCGCCCGATCAGTGCGACGCGATCTTGTCGCGGCTGCCGGCGCTCAAGCCGGGCGAGATGGTGCTGCTCTCGCCGGACCAGCTCGGCGCGCCGGTCGAGATCCGCACGCGCTGGCTCGCGACAAAGCACGAGACCTGGACCGAGGAGCGGATCGAGCAGCACGCCGAAGGAGTACGGGCGAGGTTCGCGGGGCTGATCGCGAGCGGGGAGGGCGCGGGCGGCGCGAAGGTGAACGTGCACGCGAACGCGGACGCGAACGCGAACGTGAACGCGGAGGCGAAGGCTGACGTTAACGCGAACGCGGACGCGGACGCGGACGCGGACGCAGACGCAGACGCGAACGCGGAGGCGAACGTGAACGCGAACGTGAATGCGGGCACGGGCACGGGCACGGGCATGGGCATGGGCGGCGAGGGGGATCGTTCGCGTCTCCCTCGCACGGAGGTGCGCGATCGCGCGGTGCTCGCGGCGCTGACGACGCTCGCCTCTGCCAGCGTGAGTGAGCTGGCCGAGGCGATCGACGCGAGCGAGGGCCTGGTGCGGCGTGCGCTGGCGAGCCTCGCCGAGGCCGGGCAGGTGCGGGACTACAGCGAGGGGCGCGCGCGCCGCTTCTGGGCTCTCTCGACCCTCGGCCGGCCCGACCTCGGGATGCCCTCGCGGGTCGAGGTGCTGGCCGCGAACGTCGAGGACGAGGACGCCGCGCGCATCGGGGCCTCGCACGCGCGCTCGAGCGTGCTCGGCATGATCGGCGAGGACGAGCGCTTCGAGCGCGCCGAGCGCGCCCACCGCCTCCTCTATCGGGTCGCCTTCGAGGAGAAGGTCGAGCGCCCGGTGCTCGCGCGCCTCTTCGGCGCCACCCACGATCAGCGCGTCGGCAACGTCTACCTCCACCCGCACACGCTGGCCGTCGTGGTCTTCACCAACGAGGACGGCGTCACCTTCGATCCCGCGCCGCGCGGGCCCGCCAGCGATCTGCGCGACCTCGACGGCGCCGGCGCGCTCGAGCTCGTCGCGCCCGGCGCGCTCGCGCTCGACGATCGAGACTGGATCGCGCGCAAGACCGAGGCCGCCGCCCGCGACGCCTTCCAAGCGCGCTTCGCAGCGACCGCAGGGGCGGTGACGCCGCTCTTCATCCCGCTCTGGCAGATCTACCTGCGCGGCGCGAAGGGCAGCCTCCGCCGCGTCACGATCGACGGCCTGATCGGCCGCCCCCTCGAGTGGCCCGACCTGGGGTGAGCTGAGCCGGCGGTCCTCGTGTTAGACCTCTCTTGCCATGCGGCTCCTCTGGATTCGGCACGGGCAGATGGAGATCCGCGCGAGCACGGTGAAGGATCGGCGCGCGGTCGATCGCCTCTTCACCCAAGAGGAAGAGCACGGGCTCTCGCCGCGCGGCCGGCGCGAGGCCGAGCTCGTCCTCGAGCACCTCGCAGACCGCTCGGTGGACGCGCTCTACAGCTCGACGCTCGCGAGGGCCCGCGAGACCGGCGAGATCTGCGCGCGCGGGCTCGAGCTGCCCCTCGAGTCGACGCCGCTGATCGCGGAGCTGCGCGTCGGCCACCTGATCGACGAGAGCAAGAGCGCGCGATGGGTCTCGGGCGTGATGAACGCGCCGCTGCGCGCCGAGATCAAGCGCGCGATCCTTGGCGCGACGCTCGTGCCGATCTACTTCAGCGCGTGGCGGCGAGGGCGGACGGTCGGCGGCGAGACGCCGGCCGAGCTCGATGCGCGGGTACGGGCGTTCTTGTCGGAGCTCGAGGCCCGCCATCCCCGCGACGCGACCGTCGCGCTGTTCGCGCACGGCTATTTGATCTTCACGCTCACCCACTCGCTGGCGCGCTCGCCGCTCGCGCGCCTCAACCTGCTTCGACAGCCCTACCTCGCGAACGGCAGCATCACGGAGATGGAGCTCGAGTCGGGCGAGCTGAAGCTCATGCGCTGGGCGGGGACCGATCACCTCCGTGGGCTCTGAGTGCGCGATGGGGCACAGGCCGTGTCGAGCCGCCGCGCTTCCGAGCGAGACGTCTGATCGCGCCGCCATCACGCCACACGCGCGACGCACAGCGAGCGTTGCGGGCCTGCGCGTAGCGTGTGAGACATCCCGCGTGGGCACCGAGCCTCCCGTCCTGGCGCTCCTGCGCGAGCGCCTCGAGCGCGAGCTGCCCGGCGGCGCGGCGGCCATCCTCTTCGAGGCGCTCAACGCGTGGGGCCCGCGCGTGCCGGTCGCGTTCGTCGACGTCGTCGCGTTCGCGCACGGGCCCCTCCGCCAGCGCCTCGTCGCGCGCCTCGGCGTCGAGCGGGGCCGAGCGGTCCTGCGT
>JAEZBP010000537.1 GCA_023427125.1 Pseudomonadota bacterium
GGCGCAGACTGTTGCGCGCCGCCGTGTCGCGTTTGCTTTCCATCGGGAACCGATCCTTGTCATGGCGGGCTCGCCGACGTCAATCCCTCGCGGCCGGTGGGCGCGAGCGCAGGATCGAACGCGAGGGCGGGCGGCGACCGACGAGCGCCGCCGGTGGTAGTCTCCAGCGATGCCTCGCTCGCTCGCGTGCGCCCTCGGCGTCCTCGCGCTCACCGCGTGCGGGGCGCGCACCGAGCTCGATCAGCCGAGGGAGATCGCGCCGGCCGACGCGGGGCGGCGTGACGGGGGGCGGGACGCGGGGCCGCGCGACGGCGGCGTCGACGCGGCGATCTGCGGGGCGCCGTGCAGCGACACGGTGATCCGTGACCCGCACCACGGCCGACCGTCGCGCCCCCACGGTGATCCGCGACCCGCACCACGGCCGACCGTCGCGCCGCCACGGTGTTCTGTGATCCGCACCACGGCGAACCGTCGCGCCCTCACCGCGATCTGTGATCCGCACCACGGCCGAGCGTCGCGCCGCCACGGTGATCCGTGAGCCGCACCACGGCGAACCGTCGCGCCCCCACGGTGTTCCGTGACCCGGAAGACGGTCGTGCGACGCGCCCGCACGGTGTTCCGTGGCCCGCACCGCTCGAACCGTCGCGCCGCCACGGTGATCCGTGACCAGCACCACGGTCGTGCGACGCGCCCGCACGGTGTTCCGTGGCCCGCACCACGGCCGAGCGTCGCGCCCCCACGGTGATCCGTGACCCGCACGTCGGCCGAGCGTGAGGCGGGCACGGCGCGGCGGGATCGGGACCAAGGCCGAGGGTGGCGCGGTCGCGGTGGGGCTGGATCGGGACCGACGACGAGTGGAGCGGCCACGTCGGGCCTCGATCGAGACCGGCCGCGGCACGGGCTGGGTCGGAAGCATGGAAGAGCTGCTCGCCCTCGGAGCTCGGCATGGCCAGGCGGAAGATCGCTTCGGCCTCGGCACCGTCCCTCGCCACTCCCCTGAAGCGGCGCACCCGCCGCGCCAGCGGCGCCGATGCGGAGCTGGCGAGCGGTGCGCTGGCACGGCGGCTGCGCCGGTGAGGGGGGAGTGGCGAGGGACGGTGCCTCCCCCGGGGCCGGGGGCGGGGCGAGGGGAGCACGCTCGAGCGACCGTCGGGGATGCGGCGCCGACGTGCTCGCTCCGCCGGCGATACAGAAGCGAAACCAACCTCACCGCTTGCGCAAGCAGACGGCACCGTGGATCAACGCGCCAATAGGCAAGACAACATCGGCGACCATCAAACACGGAAACAGCTCGACACTCTAGCTCAAAGCTCTTATTCAGTAAGAATGAGCCTCGTCGATATGACCGACCGCGACATCGTACACCGCCGGCTCTCCGAGATGGCCGAGACGCGCGCCTGGATGGACTACGAGCTCGGCCGCTGGCTGCTCGCCGGCGAGCGGGTCGGGGCCCACGTGGTGCTCGGCTACGGGAGCTACGGCGAGTACGTCGAGCGGCTCTTCGGCTTCGATCGGCGGCAGGTGCGCGAGCGGCTGCGGGTGGCCAAGGCGCTCGAGGAGCTGCCGCTGATGGCCGCGGCGTTGCCGGCGGGGAAGCTGTGCTGGTCGGTGGTGCGCGAGCTCTCGCGCATCGCCAAGCCCGAGACGGAAGCGCAGTGGATCTCGGCGGTCGCCCGGTGCACGGCGCGCGATGTCGAGCGCTTGGTCGCGCGGCAGAAGCCGGGCGCGCTCCCGACCGACAAGCCGAGCGTCGAGGCGCCGAAGCGGGTGACGTTCGAGGTCTCCGGCGCGACCTGGGCGCTCGTCGAGGAGGCGAAGAAGACGCTTCGAGCCGAGCACGGCGGGAGCGTCTCGGACGACGTGGTGATGACGGCGCTCGCGCGGGCGCTGCTCGATGGAGGCACTGCGCGCGACTCAGGGCAGGCGAGCTATCAGATCGGTCTGATCGTCTGCGAGCGCTGCTCGACAGCGACGCAGCGGGCCGGCGGCGATGACGTGGTCGTGAGCGCGGCGACGGTCGAGCGGGCCGAGTGCGACGCGCAGCATCTCGGCCGCGTGGATGTCGCCACGCCGGGGCGGGCCTCCCAGACCATTCCGCCGAAGACGCGGCGCGCGGTGAGCCGGCGCCACGGCGATCGCTGCGCCGTGCCGGGGTGCCGGCACGCGGCTTTCACCGACATTCACCACGTGGAGCGCCGAGCGGACGGCGGCGACCACGACCCGGAGCGGCTGATCATGCTGTGCGGCGCGCATCACACGGCGGTCCACGAGGGCACGCTGGTGATCCGCGGGACCTACTCGGCCGGCTTCTCGTTCGAGCACGCCGACGGCGCTCCGTATGGAGAGGTGAGCGCGTCGCCGGCCCGCTCGGCGCTCTTGGCCCAGGTGCTCGCCGCGCTGGTCGGGATGGGCTGGAAGCAGCGCGACGCGCAGGCGATGGTGGACCGCGCGAAGCCGCACGTGGGTCCCGACACGAGCGCGAGCGACGCGATGCGGCTCGCCCTGCGGGAGGGAGCGCTGCCCGAAGCGAGCTGCGTCCGTGAGGAGCTCGCTACGTACTCGCCGACCCACATGGGTCGCCGGGAGAGCCGCGGCGCCGCCCCGCTACACTGAGCGCGCTCAATCGGCTTCGGGGATGAGGCCGGTCGGTGACGTGGTGAAGACGCTGAGACGGACCCGCCCGCCGTAGCTCCAGTGCTCCCCCGGAAGCTCGATCGGCGGCACGTCGTAGCGCATGACGTAGGCGTCGAGCGTGGCGGCCAGGAAGTCGACCGGCCACCACTTGAGCGCGAGCGTGCCCCCGACCGAGCCCCCGGGCGCGACGTCGT
>JAEZBP010000207.1 GCA_023427125.1 Pseudomonadota bacterium
ATCCCCATCATCGTGCCCTTCGGCTTGCGGGGCGGGACCGTGTCGCTCGCCGTCGGCATCGGCGGGACCGCCGCGCCGTCCAGCGTCCGCGCGAGCGGGCGCTCCTCGCTCGTGGAGTCGGGCCCGCGACCCGGCGACGTCGAGCGGCGCGGGCGCGGCGCGTCGCCGACGACGGTCGCGGCCGCCTCGAAGAAGGTCGCGAGCTCCGCGATCTCGCCGAGGCGCTTCTTCGGCTCGTTGCCGCGCGAGATGCGATCGTGAGGCGAGAGGACGCCGTCGGCGATCAGCCGCTGCAGCTCCTTCAGCGTCCCGAGCGTGCGCGTGGTGCCGTCCGCCTGCTCGACGTGCCAGCTCTTCGCGGAGCCGCCGGCCTCGGGCCGGAACACCTTGAAGAGGTGCCCGCAGTTGGTGCACTTGACCGTCGTTCCGCGATCGGAGACCAGGGTCTCGTCGAACTCGTACTCGGTCCCGCAGCGTTCGCAGGTGACGTCCATCAGGCCAGCTCGGGCGGCGGAGGGTAGCAGTGTTTGCGGACGCGCGCCTTCGCGCGTGCCAGCAAGCACCGCGCGCCCGCTAACTCAGCGCGTCTCGCAGGTCGTCGGGGGTGATGACGGGCGGGCTGCAGGTCCGGCCGCGGCATACGTAGGCCGTGGCGTGGCCGTCCTTCTGGGGGCGGTCGGCGCTCGCGCCCGGGGCGAGGCGGCGCACGATCAGGTCGGGCACGTGCGCGCGGCGGGCGGCGGCGATCAGCGCCTCGGCGTCGGCGTCTCCCTCGCTCGCGATCACCTCGAGCTCGACCGGACCGTTCGCGTAGAGGTCGAGCGCGCACAGCAGGTGGCCGAAACCGAAGGGGTTCCCCATCGCCTGCGAGGTCAGCCCTCGCAGGGTGCGCTCGGCGTGCTCGAGGAGCGCCTGCTCGCCGCGGTGCGCGTGCAGGCGGAGCAGCGCGCGCACCATCGACGAGGTGCCGCTCGGGACCGCGTTGTCGTAGCTGTCCTTCGCGCGGACGAGGAGATCGTCTCTCTCCGTCGAGAAGAAGAAGCCCCCCTCGGCATCGTCCCAGAAGCGCGCGAGCGCGCCCCGCGCCAGCTCCTCCGCCCACGCGAGCGGCGCCTCCTCGAGGGTCGCCTCGTGCACGTCGATCGCCGCGTTGGCGAGGTCCGCCCAGTCCTCGAGGAAGCCCTCGATCGACGCCGTCTTTCCGTCCTTCGCGATCCGCAGGAGCCGCCCGCCCGAGGAGAGCGTCGCGCGCGCCGCCTCGAGCGCCTCGCGCCCGATCCGGACCCAGCGCGGCTCGCCCATCGCGGCGCCCGCGGCGGCGAACGCGCCGATCATCAGGCCGTTCCAGGTCGCGATGATCTTCTCGTCGCGGAAGGGCTTCACCCGCTGCTCGCGCGCCCGAAAGAGCTTCTCTCGCGCGCTCTCGAGCAGCTCCGTCACCCGCGCCTCCTCGAGCGAGAGCTGCGCCGCGACGGCGCGGGGTGGGCGGTTCACGTGCAGCACGCTCGCGCCGGTCTGCTCGAAGTTGCCGCCCTCGGACACACCGAAGGCGAGCGCGGCGACCTGGGCCTCGTCGCGATCCAGCACCGCGTCGAGCTCGGCCGGCGTCCACACGAAGAACTTCCCCTCCTCGCCCTCGCTGTCGGCGTCCTGCGTCGAGTAGAAGAGGCCCTCGGGGCTCCGCATCTCGCGCTCGACGTAGCCGAGGGTCTCGCGCACCACGCGGGCGTATCGCTCGTGGCCCGTCGCGCGCCAGGCCTCGGTGTACGTGCGCACGAGGAGCGCGTTGTCGTAGAGCATCTTCTCGAAGTGCGGGACGAGCCAGCGCTCGTCGGTCGAGTAGCGGTGGAAGCCGCCCCCGAGCTGATCGTAGAGGCCGCCCTCGAGCATCGCGTCGAGCGCCTTCGTCACGTGCTCGAGCGCGCCCGGCGCGCCGCGGGCGTGCGCGCGCAGCAGCACGTCGAGGCTCATCGAGTTCGGGAACTTCGGGCGATCGCCGAAGCCGCCGTGCCGCGCGTCGATCTTCGCGGCCAGCTTGGCGGCGGCCTGCGCCGCGACGTCGGGCGGCGGATCGGCCGGCGCGGCGCGGCCCCGGGTCACCTCCCCGATCGCGCGGGTCAGCTCGGCGGCGCTCGACTCCACCTCGCTGCGTCGCTCGCGATACGCGTCCGCCACCGCGTGGAGGACCGTGCGGAACGAGGGCATCCCGTAGCGCTCGACCGGCGGGAAGTAGGTGCCTCCGAAGAAGGGCTCGAGCTTGGGGGTGAGGAAGACGGTGAGCGGCCAGCCCCCGCTCCGCCGCATGATCTGGACGACCAGCTGGTAGATCTGATCGAGGTCGGGCCGCTCCTCTCGATCCACCTTGATACACACGAAGAGCCGGTTCATCAGCGCCGCGGTGTCCGCGTCGTCGAACGACTCACGCTCCATCACGTGGCACCAGTGGCACGCGCTGTAGCCGATCGAGAGCAGGATGGGCCTGTCCTCGTCGCGGGCTCGCGCCAGCGCGGGCTCGCCCCACGCGTACCAGTCGACCGGGTTGTGCGCGTGCTGCCGGAGGTACGGCGAGAGCTCGTGGATCAGGCGGTTCTCGTGCTCCGGCATGGCGCGGTTCTAGTCCCGGTGATCGCGGATGCCTACCCGTGACGTCGCGTGGCGAGCGTCCCCGCGCGCCGGCATACTGCGCGCGTGCTCTTCGACGACTACGTGATGCGGCAGATCAAGAAGATCGGGGAGCTCGCCGCGTCGCTGGCGGCCGGCCTCTCGGGCCGCACCTACGAGAGCGCCGAGGCCGAGCTCGACGAGGCGTATCGCGCGCTGCTCGGGATGGAGCGCGCCCTCGCGGATCGGATGAGCGCCGAGAGCCTCGCCCGGCTGCTCGGCGATCCCGACCAGACGCGCGCGCTCGCGCTCCTGATGAAGGCCCACGGCGATCTCTGCGCCTCGCGCGGCGAGCTCGACGCGGCGGCGCGCCTCTTCGAGAAGGGGCTCGGCCTGCTCGCGTTCGCGGAGGACGCCGAGCTCTCGGGCGAGCTCGAAGCGCGCCTCACCTCTACTCGCTAACCCCGCGCATGCGCTAGGCTGCTCCGCTCGCGACGCGATGGCGCTTCGCGACGTGATCCCACGACAGGAGACCCGCCGATGCAGCGATACCGACACATCCTCGCAGCCACCGACTTCTCCTCGCTCGGCGACGCCGCGGTGGCTCGCGCGGCCGCGCTCGCCACGAGCGCGGGCTCCGAGCTGACCCTCGTCCACGTGCTCGAGGACAGCGAGCCGGCGCCCTCCTACAGCGCGCTCGACGTCCAGGACAAGACCGCCCGGCTCGCCCAGCAGCGGGCGGCGAGCGAGAAGGCGCTGGCCGAGCGCTCGCCGAGCGGCATCACCGTTCACCGGCGGGTCCTCGAGGGGGACCCCGCCGACACGCTGATCGCCACGCTCGAGAGCGCGCGGCCCGATCTGGTCGTGCTGGCGACCCACGGGCGCAAAGGCATCCGGCGCCTCCTCCTCGGCAGCGTGACCGAGCGCCTGGTGCGCGAGTCGCCGCGGCTCGGAGTCGACGTGCTGGTGGTGACGCCAAACGTGAGCGACGAGAAGAGCTGAAGGCGGCGCCCTAGCTAGCGCGCGCCGAGCAACGCGTCGGCGAGGGCGGCGGCGCCGCGGGGATCTTCGAGCACCAGGTGCGCCTCGGCGAGCAGGGCGCGCTCCTGCGGCGCGAGCCCGAGGGGGCTCTGGCCCGCGCGGATCCAGATCAAGAGATC
>JAEZBP010000541.1 GCA_023427125.1 Pseudomonadota bacterium
CAGCTCGCCCGGCGCCTCCGGCGGCAGGAACGGCAGCACGCCCGCCGCGCGCGCGTACGCGTTGCCGGTCGAGGGCGGGACCGCCGTGTCGCCCGCCACGTTCATCACGAGCACGCTGCGCGGCCGATCGAGCGAGACGTCCTCGGCCCGCACCGGATCGAGGAAGACGCGGCGCGCGTAGTTGATCGGATCGGCCGGATCGAGCGCGATCTGCGAGAGCCCGGCGAGCCGCCGCAGCCCCGGCGTCTGCCGCGCGAGGCCGAGCCCCTCGGCCGGCGCGACCAGCCTCGAGCCGACCTCGAAGACCCGCCCCTGGTAGCGCGCGCAGCTCGGGCAGCGCCCGGGTCCCGCGGCCCCGTTCTCCGAGCGCCAGGTGTCGATCACGTCGTTGATCGCGGGCTCCTCGCCGTCGACGACGCACGTGCCGTAGTCGAAGCGCGAGGCGGCGCCGTCGTAGATCGCGACGGCCAGCGCGTCGCCCTCGCTCGCGGGCACCTCGAGGCGGAAGCGCCCCTCCGCCTCCACCGGCGCGCAGCGCCGCTCGCCGTTCTGCGTGTTGACGAGCATCACCGCGTCGCCCTCGTCGAGGTTCACCGCCGGCAGGCACGCGATCTCCGTGCGCACCCGCTCGCCGAGCTCGGGCAGCTCGAAGCGCAGGGAGCGCGCGCCCTCGAGGCAGCCGGTCTCGGCGCTCGGCCCGCCCGAGGGCACCGAGGCGAGGATCGGCCCCATGACGCGCAGCCAGACCGGGTGGCGCGCGGGCCCGAGCTCCGTGCGCATGCCGACGTCGAAGAGCCCGGCGCCGCCCGAGACCGGCGCCGCCGCGACGACCGACGGCTCGACGCCCGCCATCACCATGCTGAGGATCCCGCCGAGCGAGCTGCCCCACTGCCCGTAGGGCCGATCCCAGCCGCCGAGATCCGGCACGCCGTCTCCGTCGAAGTCGCCCGCGAGATCGAGCTCGCCGTCGCGATCGACGTCGCCGTCGAAGACGAGCGGCTCGCCGCGGGTGCGCGCCGGGATCGAGCCGGGCGCCCACGGCCGCCCCTCCGGGAAGTCCGGGTGGCCCTGCCAGGAGCGGACGATCCGCACGGCCTGCAGCGTGTCGAGCACCGACTGCCGGAGCGCGTCGCGGGTGTGGAACATGTACGCGCCGAAGAAGAGGCCGGCGCTGTCGGCGGTGGCGTCGCCGTTCAGATCGCCCGCGCGATCGACGGCGAGCGCGCGGCCGAGGGGCGCCAGGCAGTTGGCGCCGAGCACGCCCTCGAGCAGCGGCCGGAGCGAGGCGGCGAGCGGCAGCCCGTGGCCCTGCGCGGTCACGCTGACGGTGGCCACCCCGTGGCGCGCGACGAGCCCCGCGAACGCGATGGCCTCGAGGTTCATGCTGCCGTAGCCGTGCGCGTACATCGTGACCGGGAAGGGCTGCCGGTGCGCCTCGGTCTCCTTCGGGACGATGAGGAAGATCGGCACGAGATCGCGCTCGATGCGCGCCTCGCCGCTCGTCCGATCGAGGCTCCAGGTGTCGCTCGTCGACTCGTGATCGGGATCGCCGAGCAGGTAGGGCGACTCGAAGAAGCCGAACGCGAGGTGCGAGACCGACTCCTCGAGCGTGGCGATCACCGCGTCGAGCTGATCGGGCGAGACGCCGAAGCCGTCGACCGGCAGGCCCTCGAGCGCGTCGGCGAGCTGGGTGGGCGTCACCGTGTAGAGCTGCGCGCCCGGATCGCAGGGCGAGCTGCGCGAGCCGCCGCGCAGCGGCGCGGGCGTCATCACGGCGGGGAACTCGTCGGCGAGCCGCGCGAAGGGCCCGCGGCCGTAGAGGCCGTCGCGGAGCGCCATCAGATCGCCGGTGATCGACTGCGTGGTGAACGTCCACGCGAACGCGACGCCCTCCCAGCCGCGCTCGGCGAGGTCGCCGTAGACGTGCGGGCGCTCGGCGAAGATCGGCGGCAGCGAGGTGAGATCGTCCTTCTGCACGACGTGGTGCACGTAGTCGAAGGGCGAGCGGATCGGCTCGCCGTCCTCGCCGATCAGCCGGTCGGTGAGCACGACGGCGTAGGTGCGGGTCTCCTCGAGCGGGACGATCGGCCGAACGATGAGCGTGTTCGTCTCGCGCTCGTAGAACGTCAGCAGCCGATCGATGGTCTCGAGCGGCGAGCCGTCGAGCCGGCCGTCGAGCGTGTTCGGATGATCGAGCACGCCGTCGTGATCGTTGTCCTCGCCCGGGTCGAGCACGCCATTCTCATTCAGGTCCTCCTCGACCGTCTCGAAGAGCAGGTTCGGCTCGCCGCCGCGCGGATCGTTCGCGTAGTAGCCGCTCGGATCGGTGACGGTGATCGGGAAGAGGCCGCTCTGGACGTCGAGCGGCACCGGCACGCCGGTCGTCAGATCGACGAGGTAGATGGCGTGCCGCCGAAAGTCGCCGAGCTGCCCGCGGCCCTGGCGATCGATCAGCGCGCCGGCGTCGATCGGCGCGTCGAACGAGACGCTCAGCGGCGCGAAGGTCCCCCAGCCGTCGAGCTGATCGAAGCTCTGGCGCAGGCGCCGCTCCATCCCCGACGGCGCGATGAGGCTCGCGTTGATGCGCCGCCCGGTCGGCGAGGTGGGATCCGGCCAGGTCGCCACGTCGTTCGGCAGCGGGATCTCGGGCAGCGACTCGGCCTCGAGATCCCAGACGATCCGCGGCCCCGATCCGAGCGGCGTCCGCCGCCAGCCGTCGGCGAGCCCGCCGCCGTCGTCGCACGCGCAGACGAGGAGGAGAGAGAGCACGAGCGAGGCGCGGCGCAGCATCCCGCCGAGCATACCGCCCGCGGCGCCGCCCGTCTCTCGAGCGCTTGGGCCGGCGTCTCGTAACGCGCCGCTTGGGCCGGAGATTAAGTGGTCCTTAAGCGGGTACGCGCACACCTTCTACACTCCACACAACAAATGAGGAGGTGGCGATGAATACACGACTTGGGATGCTCTTCGCGATGCTCTCGCTCGGAGCGATGGGCTGCGCCTATGAGATGCCGTCGTCGGCGGTGAGCGCGGAGGCCGCGGATGCCTCAGTCCCCGTGCTCTCGGAGGGGGTCGACGACGTCGGAGCGTCCGCTGAGGCGCTCCAGGACGACGACAACCAGAACGCCGACTGCGGCGGGTTCGTGTACTACAACCGTGAGTTCCGCGAGTCCTGCGGATTCGGGGGATCGACCCGCCTGATCCGACAGCGGTGTCAGGCCCTGAGGCGATCGGTGACCATCCGGCCCGGCGTGATCCGCTGCGTGACCGACTACTCCACCGCGGTCTGCGCGACGTTGTACACCGGCCCCTGTGAGCCGGCGATCATCCTGACACCATGAGGCTGACAGCGGCTCGCGCCGCCGCTCG
>JAEZBP010000287.1 GCA_023427125.1 Pseudomonadota bacterium
CCGAAGAAGAGCTCGTTCGCGAAGCCGACGTCGATGAGGCGCGGCTCGGCGAAGCGATGCCGGTAGCCGACGATCGCGCCGACGCCGAACGAGAGGAAGTGGAAGTCCGCGAGCACCGCGCCCTCGAGCTGAGGGCTGCCCTCACCGGCGAAGGTGTGCTCGAGGCCGAAGGGGAGGGTGGCCGCCGCCTGGAGGGCGAGCCCGGCACCGTCGCGCTGGCGATGCTCGCCGGTGGCGCCATCGCCGAGCACGCGCACGCGCGCGGCGACGTAGGGATCGCGCAGCGCCAGCGCGGCCAGCTGCCGGTCGCCGAGCGGCGTCGGGTCCGCGTCCTGCCACACGACCATCGGCACATCGACGAGGAGGGCCATCCGATCGGTGATGCCGAGCTGCGCGATCACGTCGGCGTGTACGCGATGGCGCACGATGGGGATGCGCGTTCCGTCGCTCCGGCGCACCGTGAGCGGCTCGAGCGTGTAGCCGGTCCAGAGCGACGCGTTCCACATCCACGGTCCCGGCGTGCGCGTCCCCGGGATGCCGAGGAAGCCTTCGCGATCGGGCGCGGGCCGGAAGCGCTCGATGTCGAGGTTCCTCGCCTGGGCGGCGAGAGAGCTCGGCACCGCGAGCACGGTGACGAGCGCGAGCAGCAGCGCACGCCGGGTCATCCGTGGCGAGCATAGAGCGTCGCGCTCTCTGGCGTAAGCGACACGAGCGCTGTGACGAGCACGGCGCCGTCGTTTGGGTCCCGGTCTTTGGTATCCTCCGGCAGAGGAAGAAGCCCGATGAACGACGCACCCATCCGCTTTACCCGGCGCAAGCTGCTGATCGCCTCGGCCGGCGTGGCGACGCTGCTGATCGGCTGCGACGACCCCGAGCCGCCCGGCAACCTGGTGGCGCCTCCGGTGCCCGGCAATCTGGTGCCGCCGGAGCCTCCGCCTGAGCCGACCGGACCCGAGGTGCCGGAGGAGCCGCCTCCGCCGGAGAACCCGCCACCGCCACCCGGGAACCTGATGCCTCCTCCGCCGCCGCCGGAGGGGCAGTGACGCGCGAGGTCTTCGAGCTCGAGATGCTCGGCGCCGGCTGGGAGCGCCGCTACCGCAAGCTGCGCCCCGAGGTCGAGGACATGCCCTGGGGCACGCTCGATACGCGCGACTACCCCGAGTCGCTCGTGCTCGCGGCGCGCAAGAGCTGGACGGGCGCCGCCTTCCAGGAGCACCGCACCGGCGCCGCGTGCGCCGAGACCTTGCGCTGCCTGATCGAGGCGCGCGCGCCGCTCGATCTCATCGCGGTCGCGAGCCGCTTCCCGCTGGACGAGATGGTGCACGTCGAGCTCTGCGCGCGGATGGCGATGGAGCTCGGCGGCGGCACCGAGATCCTCCACGATCCCTCGGCGATGATCGTCCACGCGGACCCCGCGCTCTCGCCGCTGTTGCGCGCGGCGGAGCTCGTCGTCTTCAACTTCTGCGTGGGCGAGGCGCTCTCGATCCCGATGCTCCACGGCACCTGGCAGGCCGCCAAGCACCCGCTGCCGCGCGCGATCCTCGGGCGCATCGTGAAGGACGAGGCCGCGCACGGCATCTTCGGGTTCGCGTTCCTCGACTGGGCCGCCGACCGGCTGAGCGACGCCGACCGCGCGCACCTCGCGCGCACCGCCGACGAGGGGATCGCCGGCATCCACTCGCTCTGGGCCGACATCGAGCGCCGCCCGCGCGGCCCCGACAGCGCGGTGCACGCGCTCGGCTGGATGCAGACCGAGCCCTACCTCGCGCTCGCGCGCCGCTCGATGCGCAGCCGGGTGATCGATCCGCTGCTCGCGCGCGGCATCCCCGTGCAGCTCACCGAAGATCGTCCCGCGGCGGCGCCGTGAGCGGCGGCCTGGCCCGAGCGCCGGGCCGCCTCTCATGCCTCTACGGATGCCCGCCGTTCAGCGGATGGATCTGGATGTTGCCGTGCGCGATCGGCAGGCCCTCCCCCACGTAGAACGGCGCGGTCCAGGCGTTGGGCGCGACCACGAGCGAGTACCTGTCGGCCGTCCCGGGCTCACCGTGATCCACCACCGTGATCCGGAAGTAGCAGGGCTCGCCGTCCCAGGTGCCCTCGCCGAAGAAGACGGCCCGGTTCACGCTCACGACCGGGTGGCCGGCGCCCGGCTCACCGACCCAGTCGCAGACGATCGGCGCGTCCGGGTAGGGGCTGCCGTGGAAGTGGTGGCCGTCGCCGGTCACGTGGTTCCACTCGCCGCCCACCCATCCGTTGCGGAAGGGCTTGGCGTTGCCGCCGAACGATCCGCCGCCGTCGATCTTGCCGCCGCCCGTGAGCCAGCAGTCGCTCCGCTCCTTGTTGCACGGGTGGCCCTCGGCGTACTCCCGGGTGGGATCGCACACTGTCTCGGCCGGCTCCTCCGGAGGATCGTTACAAGGGTGGCTCGAGGCGTACTCCCGGTTGGGATCGCACGCCTCCGTGGCCTCGTACCCCGCGTCCGGCGCTTCCATGGGCGCGCGTCCCCGAGCGCGCCCAGCCGCTCCCTCTGCGCTTCCCAGGTCGGGCGAGCATCCCAGCGCGGCGACGAGCACACAGGTGCCGACCGCGCACAGACCATCGCGACTCTTCAGCATCATCACCCCCTTGCTCGGGGCCCGTGCCCCGGCGCCCCGCGCGGTGCACTTCGGATGCCGCGCTCTTCGCACTGCAGCCGGTCGATTACGACCGGCGCGGTGTGCCGGTGGATCTTGCCCTGCTGAGTCGCGGCCGCGCGTCCCGCTCGTGCGAGCGCCCGCGGGGGTCACGGGACCTCGAACAGGACGGATCCCGACACCAACACGCTCCCTCATCGCCGAGCGGAGGCACCGCGATCGGGCCCTCGCGAACGATGGAAGGGCCGCACGCCGGCGAGCCGCGTATGATGAGGGCCGATGTCCTCGCGGGTCCTGGTCGTCGATGACGAGGAGAACCTGCGGCTCGTCCTCGAGACGATGCTGCGCCGGCACGGCTACACGGTGAAGGCGGTCGCGAGCGCGGAGGCGGCGCTCGCGGCGCTCGAGGCGTTCGCGCCGGACTTCGTGCTCGCCGACGTGCGCATGGGTGGGATGAGCGGCATCGAGCTGACCCGCGAGCTCGCCGCGCGCGGCTCGAGCGTGACGGTGATCGTGATGAGCGCGTACGGCTCGATCGAGCTGGCGCTCGAGGCGATGAAGGCGGGCGCGTACGACTACGTGGCCAAGCCCTTCAAACAGGACGAGGTGCTGCTCGCGCTGCGCAAGGCCGAGGAGCGAGAGAGCCTGCGGCGCGAGAACAAGGCGCTCAAGGAGCAGGTCGCGGCGGCGGCGCGCTTCGAGGAGATGATCGGCAAGAGCGAGGCGATGGCCGGCGTCTACCGCACGATCGAGAAGGCGGCCGCCTACGCGACGACGGTGCTGATCCAGGGCGAGAGCGGCACGGGCAAGGAGCTCGTGGCCCGCGCGCTCCACGTGCGCAGCCCCCGCAAGGAGCGGCGCTTCGTGGCCGTGAACTGCGGCGCGATCCCCGAGGCGCTCCTCGAGAGCGAGCTCTTCGGCCACCGGCGCGGCGCGTTCACCGACGCGGTCGCCGACAAGAGAGGGCTCTTCGAGGAGGCGCACGAGGGGACGCTCTTCCTCGACGAGATCGGCGAGCTGCCGCTCGCGACCCAGGTGAAGCTCCTGCGGGTCCTGCAGGAGGGCACGCTGCGCCGGCTCGGCGACACCAAGGACCGCCAGGTCGATGTGCGCGTCGTCGCGGCGACGGTGCGCGATCTGCGCGAGGAGGTCGACGAGGGCCGCTTCCGCGAGGACCTCTTCTATCGGCTCAACGTGCTCCCGCTGCGCGTGCCGCCGCTCCGCGAGCGGCGCGAGGACATCCCGCTGCTCGTCGATCACCTCATCGAGCGCAACAACGCGAGGCTCGGGACGCGCATCCGCGGCCTCGATGACAAGGCCAAGCGGCTGATGCTGGCGTATCGCTGGCCGGGGAACGTGCGCGAGCTCGAGAACGTGCTCGAGCGCGCGATGGTGCTCGCCGATGGAGACGTGCTGAGCGACGCCGATCTACCCGAGCGTCTGCGCGAGCCCGATCCGGTGCAGGTGGTGCTCGGCGCCGGCGAGCTCTCGATCAAGAAGACCGCGCGCTACATGGAGGAGACGTTGATCAAGAAGGCGCTCGAGAAGACCGGCGGCAATCGCACGCAGGCCAGCAAGCTCCTCGAGATCAGCCATCGCGCGCTGCTCTACAAGATCAAGGACTACAAGATCTCCGACCTGTGATGAACGTCGAAGCCATCCTCTCGAACGACGATGCACAGCGGGAGGCGGCGCTCCTGGCC
>JAEZBP010000343.1 GCA_023427125.1 Pseudomonadota bacterium
GCGGGGGATGAGCTCGCGCACCACGGCGCGGTCGACGCGGCGTTCCTCCAGAAGCCGTTCACGCCGGAGTCGCTCATCCACGCGGTCCGCGACGCGCTCGACGTGTCACATCAGCTCGACTGATCTCCTTAACCCGGATTATTCACGAGGGCGCCGCGTCACACCGCATCTCGCCGGAACCATTGGCCGTACGTCCGATGCTCGCTCGTCACGTAAGGAAACTACGCTCCTCGCTGCGCTTCGGGCGTGCGACGAGCGCCGGTTCTCTCAGGACGCCGTGCTGCTGAGGTACCGGGTGCGGACGCCGGTCGAGCCGCGCTGCAGACGCGGCTCGTTCGTGTTCAGAAGCAGTCGACCAGGCCCACCTCGAGGCCCTGCAGGATGACGACGACTCCGCGATCCGTATGCACGAGGGCGCTCGGCTCGGCGCTTCCGAACAGGTGCGCGCCGCTGAGGTCGGAGAGATCGCTGGTGCGCCGCGCCGCTATGGCCGAGCCCCAGGAGAAGAAGATGAAGTCGGGTCCCGCGGCGATGCCGATGCCGTCGGCGATGTTGCTTTCAATCAGCGTCGGGACGAACGCGGCCGGAGCGCTCGGACCCGTCGCCGGCGACCAACGCTGAACCCAGAAGCCACCCCCGGGCGTCGCCTCCAGATAGGCGGTGTAGAGGCCCGCCGGCCCCTCGAACGCCCGCGCCCAGTAGCGCACCGGCGTCGCGGACTCGTCGAAGCCGAGGTAGGTGCCTGCCCGATCGAAGCGGTTCACGCGCATGTGCCACGGCCTCATGACCAGCAGGAAACCCTCTGCGTTGCCCGCAATCCCGTTGATGCCCGCGGTGGTGCCAGGGACCAGCTCGGCTGCACGCGCGACCCCTCCGTCAGACGTCAGCACGAGGGTCCACGCCCCGACACCCTCGACGTGCCAAGCGACGAGGTAGTGCGTGCCCGACCAGGCCACGTGGGCGCCGTTGGTGCTGGCGAGCGCCCCCGGGTTCACCGCCTGTCCCGGCGTGCTCACCCGACGCGGCGCCACGACCGCCGCGCCGCTCGAATCGTACGCGGCGAACCAAGCCTCGTTGTGCCCGGCGCGATCGTCGATCCATGCGACCGCCAGCTGTGTTCCATTCCACGTGATCGATGGCGCGGTCTGGTTGTGCGCGTCCGCGAAGAGCGTGCGTGTCGGCGCGAGCGGTGTCCCGTCCGCGCCGATCCGCTGGAGCGCGAGATCGTAGTTGCCACCGACGAGGGTCGGGTGGACGGCCAGCACCTCCGCGCCCGTCCAGACCGAAGGGACGACGTAGCGAATCGGCTCGCCTCCGGGGAGCCAGGTCCAAGGGCCGGCCGGACCGAGCTCGTCGATCAGGGTGTCTCCGTCGTCGTCGAGCCCGTTGCACCCGCTCGGGACCGGACCGGTCGCGGTGATCTCGAACACCGCCTCGGCGAACGCCCCGCCGGGGTCGGTCGCGCGGGCGGTCACGGTGGCGCTCGCGCCGGTGCTGATCCAAGTGTTCGCGCTCGACGAGGCGGTGTCCGCGGCGACGCCGAGCGTCCCGCTCGAGGCCGTCCATGTGAAGGCCAGGGCGTCGCCGTCCACGTCGTTCGCCGTGACCTCGAGATGCGCGATGTCACCCGCGCTCGCCTCCCACCGCGACTGGAACGTCGCGTCGATCACGGGAGCGTGGTTCCCCGCGATCTCGTCACCGACGTACACGAGGGCGTCCGCGTACGCTTCGCCGCCCCGTCCATCCTCCGCGCGCAGCGTCACGGTGCACGCGCCCGTCGGCGGGGCCGCGCTCGGCGCAGTCCACACGAGGCCCGTTACGCTCCCGCCGCAGTCGTCGGTGAAGGAGTGCGTCACGGAGTCGCCGTCAGCGTCGCTGGCCTCCACGACCAGGTCGGCGCTGGCGCCGAGGGGGACGAGGCCCGGATCGACGACGAAGCGGGCGACCTCGGGCCACGTGTTGAACGACGCACGGATCCGCGCCGTCCCCCGACCGCGCGACGCGCGGACCGGCACGCTCAGGTGGACCGATCGCCGCGCGCCCGCCCGGTCCCGTACCGTGACCGTGAGCTCGTAGTCGCCCTCGGTCATCGGCGCCGTCCACGAGGTGCTCGCCGACGCGGCGTCGCCGAAGCTCCCGCCGTCGGCGGCCCACTCGTAGGTGAGAGTGTCGCCCGGATCGGGATCGCTCGCTTGCACACTGACGGTCGCGACTTCGCTCGGCGCCAAGACGCCGGGGGCGACGAGCGCCGCGGTGATGCGTGGCGGATCGTTGCGCGCGCGGTCCGGCGGCGTCACTTGCTGGAGCACGATCGCGAGCGTGATCGTCTCGCCCCGCCGGATCTCCACGTCACTCGCCACGCCGCGGAAGATCTCGATCCCCGCCGTGTCGTACGCGGACGCGGTGACGGTGCGACCGACCCCGACGGGGATGCCGCCGATCGCGCCCTGCCACTGCATGCCCGCGCGCACGAGGTCGTGCTCGATCGGCGGCGCGACCCCGGGGCCCTCGATCGTCACTGCGACTCGCGCCACGTCCGCCGCGCTCAGGGCCTGGACCACGAGCGCGGCCTCGCCGAGCTCGGCGCCGACGCAGCTGGTGAGCAGGCAGCCGAGCACAGCAACGATGCTGATCCGACGACGAACGATCTCCACGAGCACCTCCTCCCGCGCCGGCGAGACCATGGCCGGCCTCGTGATGACGCTCTCCGCGTGAGATACCCGGTCGCCGCCGGGCGCGGATACCATGGAGAGCCCTCGGTGCGTCACGGCCGCGGTGGGCGCCTGTTGCGGCCAGGCTCAGGGGGCGCCGGCGACGATCTGGAGGCGCGCCGCGGCGCCCGGCCGCG
>JAEZBP010000404.1 GCA_023427125.1 Pseudomonadota bacterium
TCGCTCAGTTACTATCAATATCTTCGCTCCTCGCGCCTTGCGAGCGGGGCGCCGCGGCGCCCTCGGTGCTGGCGACTGATTTCGACCGGGCTCCTTGGTCGGCGCTATCCGTCCCCGGTGTCCAGCCGAGGGTGAGCGCTCCGCTCGGCGCAGGGCGCGGCCCGCGCGGCGAGGACGCGCGCGGCGAGTACCGCGAGGGCGAGCAGGCGTTCGCCGGCCACGTCTACGGCGACAGCACCTGCGGGCGCGAGCGCCGTGATTTTGCCTGGCGCACACGGGCTTTGCGTTGGCTGGCGCGCGCGTTCGCGCGCGGTCGAGCTACGCGGGCCTGCTGACCGGTCGCGATTCGGCGACACAGCGGGAGTGAACGAATGCTCCCTCGCCCGTTCGCCCTGAGCGCGCAGCCTGCGCAGTCGAAGGGCGTGCGGCCGCGGCGTCCTTCGACTCGGCGCTTCGGGGCTCAGGACGAACGGTTGAGGACATTTACCGCTCGATCGGCAGGGTCGAGGGGCGCTCGGGGGCCGCGTCGGTCTCGCCGGGGGAGTCAGGCTCCTTGGTCGGGCGGATGCGCACCGGGCGCACGATGAAGGGGCGATCGCGGCGCTGCTTGGCGTCGGCGCGCTCGGCGACCTCGCGCGCGCGGCGGAGGAAGCGCGCCTGGCTGCGCTTGCCGCGCCCGTCGGGGGCCGCCCGCCGCACGTAGCTTCCGTCCGAGGTGAGGACGCACGCCTTGGTGTCGTCATCCCACGAGGTCGCGAAGATGTCGTCGATGACGCGCGCCTTCAGCGACTCGTCTTCGATGGGGAACATGACCTCCACGCGCCGCTGGAAGTTGCGCTGCATCCAGTCGGCGCTGGCGCAGTAGACCTCCTGCGCGCCGCCCGCCTCGAAGATGAACAAGCGGGTGTGCTCGAGGAAGCGATCGACGATCGATCGCACCTCGATGCGCTCGCTCACCCCCTCGATGCCGGGCCGGAGGCAGCAGATGCCGCGAACGATGAGCTCGATGTGCACGCCGGCCTGCGAGGCGCGGTAGAGCGCCATGATCACGTCCGGGTCGACGAGCGAGTTCATCTTCGCGCGGATCCGCGCCGGCCGGCCCGCGCGCGCGAACGCCGCCTCGCGCTCGATCAGCCCGAGCACCCGCTCCTGCAGGCCGAGCGGGGCGACGATGACCTTGCGCCAGGTGGAGGGCGCCGTGCACGAGGTCAGCAGGTTGAAGAGCGAGCTGATGTCCTCGGCGAGATCCGGCCGCGAGGTGAAGTAGCTGAGATCGGTGTAGAGGCGCGCCGTGATCGGGTTGTAGTTGCCGGTCGCGAGGTGCACGTAGCGGCGGAGCTTCCCCTCCTCCCGGCGGACCACGAGCGCGGCCTTCGCGTGGGTCTTCAAGCCGAGCAGGCCGTACACGACGTGGACGCCCGCCTCCTCGAGCTTGCGCGCCCACTGGATGTTGTTCTCCTCGTCGAAGCGCGCGGTGATCTCGACGAGCGCGGTGACCTGCTTGCCGTTCTCCGCCGCGCGCATCAGAGCCTTGACGATCGCGCTGTCGCCGCTGGTCCGATAGAGCGTCTGCTTGATCGCGAGCACCTCGGGATCGGCCGCGGCGTCCTCGATGAAGCGCACCACCGGATCGAAGGACTCGTAGGGGTGGTGCAGCAGCACGTCCTTCTGCGCGATGACCTGGAAGAGGTCGTCGGCCTCGCGGAAGGGCGGGAGCACCTGCGGGGTGAAGGGCTCGTCCTTGAGCGCCGGATCGTCCTGCAGGACCTCGGCCATGCGCAGCAGATCGGGGACGTTCAGCGGCCCGTCGACGCCGAAGACGTAGCTCTCCTCGAGCTTGAGCGAGGCGCGCAGCATGTCGCTCGCCTCGCGCGCCACCGTGCCGTCGATCGTCATGGCGACCGCGTTGCCGCGGTCGCGCCGGCGCACCTCCTGCTTGACGCTCTCGAGGAGGTCCTCAGCCTCCTCCTCGTCGATGCTCAGATCGAAGTTGCGCAGGATGCGGAACGTCCACGCGCCGGTGCAGCGGAAGCCCGGGAAGAGCTCGCCGATGTGGAGCGCGATGAGGTCGTCGAGCAGCACGTACGCGGCCCGGATGCCGTCGACCTCCGCGCTCTTGACCCGCACGAGCCGGGCGAGCACCGAGGGCACCTGCACGAGGGCGAAGGCCGGCGTCGCGTCCTTCTGATGGGTGCCGGTGAGCAGCGCGATGATGTTCAGGCTCTTGTTCCGCAGGTGCGGGAAGGGGTGGCCCGGATCGATCGCGAGCGGGGTGAGCACCGGGAGCACCTGCTCGCGGAAGGTCTCCGCGACCTGCGCCCGCGCCTCGCGGCCGAGCTCGAGCGCGTCGAGCAGCGCGACGCCGCGCGCGCGCAGCTCGGGGAGCAGCTCCTCGACCACCGCCACGTTCAGGTCGGTGCGCATGCGGCGGGCGCGCCGCGCGATCGCCTCGAGCTGGGCCCGCGGGGGCATTCCGTCGGCGGGAGCCACCTGCACGTCGTCGTGGATCTGCCCGAACAGACCGGCGACGCGCACCATGAAGAACTCGTCGAGGTTGGTCGACGCGATCGACGCGAACTTGAGGCGCTCGAGGAGCGGCACCGAGGGATCGCGCGCCTCGTCGAGCACGCGCTGGTTGAACTCGAGCCAGCTCAGCTCCCGGTTGATGAAGAGCCTGGGGTCGGCCTCGAGGGGCCTCGCCGGCTCGGTGCGCTCGGGGACGATCGCGACTCGCGCGGCGTCCAGTTGAGCGAGCCCCTCGGTCCCATCATGCATCTCCGCCACGCTCGCGGAGTATAGCGCGCGCCCCCTGCTCCGCCGCGCGCGGCGCGCGTGACAGCGGTGTGACGTCTCGGCCGCTCGCCGCTCACGAGAGCGAGGATCGGGTCTCGCGACACTTGCTCCGCGCGGGGAGAGCGCTGCACCGGAGCCGGGAACCCTCGCATCGAGTCGGGAGACCCTCGCAGCCCAGTCGGGAGACCCCTGCAGCCCAGTCGGGGGAGCCTTGCACCGAGGCGGGATACCCTTGCACCCGAGGCGGCAGACCCTGCACCCGAGGCGGGACCTCCGGCGCCCCGCTGGGGAACGCCGGACGCCCAGTCGTGAAGGCCTCGCACCCCTCGCACCCCATGCGTGAAGGCCTCGCACCCCTGTTTTCAACAGCTGCAACGCGCGAATTAGACGATGAATGTACTCCGCGGCCGCTGGGAATGGCGCTCAGCGCCAGTTGATGCGCTCGATGCGCTCGGCGAGCTGGAGGTCGAGCTCGGTCACCCGGTTGCCGGCGTCGTGCGTCGTCAGCAGCACGTCGACCGTGCCGTACACGTTGCGCAGCTCCGGGTGATGCCCGAGGCGCTCCGCGTCGAAGGCGATCCGCGTGAGGAACGAGATCGCCTCCGGGAATCCGCCGAAGGTGAAGCGCTTCTTCAGCGCGCCGCCTTCGTGGATCCACCCGGGCAAGCCCTCGAGGGCGGCGTCGACCCGATCGTCTGCGAGAGGCTCTCCCATGCCTCCAATCCTGAGCGCCCGTGTGAGCGGACACAAGGTCAACTACAGCGCGCGGCGGGCCTTGATGTCGAGGTAGCGGTTGACGGTGGCCACCGCGAGCTCGCCGGGGGGAGCCTCGACGACCGCCACGCCGCTCTTTCGGAGGTGCGCCTTCACGCTCTCGCGCTCGGCGAGCAGATCGGCCGCCGCCGCGCGGCGATAGGCCGCGGGAGCGTCGGGCGCCGGCGCGTCGGCGAGCGCCTCGGCCACCGGATCGTGCATCGTCACGCAGACGGGCAGGTGAGTGCGGCGCAGCATCGCGGCGTGCTCGGCGAGCGGCCTCGCGTGAGCCTCGTCGAGCAGATCGCTGAAGAGCACGAAGAGCGCCCGCTTGCGCGCTCGCACCTGCACGAACTCGAGCAGGCGCCGGAAGTCGACGAAGGTCTCCTCCGCCTCGATCGCGTAGAGCGCCTCGAGGAGCCTCTTGTACTGGGCCTGACCGCTCGCCGGCGGGACGAAGGTCTGTACGTGCGCGCCGAAGACGAGGAGGCCCACCCGATCGCCCTGGCGCAGCGCGACGTAGGCCAGCAAGAGCGCCGCGTTGATCGCGTGATCGAGCTTCGAGATCGCCCCGAGCTGGGTCGCCATCATGCGCCCCGCGTCGATCGCGATGAGCACGAGCTGGCTGCGCTCCTGCTCGTAGACGCGCGTCACCGGTCGCTGCCGCTTGGCCGTCGACTTCCAGTCGAGATCGCGGAACGCGTCGCCCGAGACGTACTCCCGGAGCTGCTCGAGCTCACCGCCGCCTCCGGTCTGGCGCACGCTGCGGAGGCCGACGCTCGTGAGATCGCCGAGGCGCGACGCGAGCTCGTAGCGCCGCGGGCCGAGCACGTTCGGGTAGACCCGCGCCTCGGCGGCCGACGGCAGCGTGACCACGCTCGCGCCGAGCCGCGCGCTGCCCTCGACCTTGAGGTGCAGATCGCCGAACGCGAAGCGCCCGCGCTTGGGCGGGACGACCACGTAGCTGAGCTCGCGGCGGGCGAAGGGCGCGAGCTCCACCGTCAGGTCCTCGGGATCGCCGCGCCACCCGGCCGGCAGGTCGTCTCGGATCGAGACCTTGATCGCGCGCGGGTGCGGGTTGTGGAGCCGCAGGGTGACGCGGTTCTCGGCGCCGACCACGAGGCGCGTGTCCATGCGCCGCTCGACGACCGGCGCGCGCCCGGCCAAGCGGCGGCTCTCGACGAGCGCCGACACGAAGAGCACCGCGTCGTAGAGGACCGCGGCGCCGAGCCCGAGGCCGGAGCCACCATCGAGGGCGGCGATCGGGAGGCCGCCCGCCGCGAGCGGGGCGAGCCGGCTCCCCGGGACGAAGCGAGCGCGAGGAGGCGCCTCGCCCTCTTGTTCTTTCACCGAGGGACCTCGACCGTCGCCGACACCCTGTCGATCACCTCGTCGGGCCCGAGGCCGTCGAGCTCCACCTCCGGCGCGAGCACGAGCCGGTGGCAGACGACCGGGTGGAGGGCGCGCTGCACGTCGTCGGGCGTGACGAACGTGCGGCCGTCGAGCGCGGCGATCCAGCGCGCGGCCACCATCAGGTGCACGCCCGCGCGGGGCCCCGCGCCGAGCAGGATCATCGGCGTGGCGCGCGTCGCGCGCATCAGATCGCGGATGTACCCGCGCACCGCGTCCTCGACCAGCACGCCGCCCGCGAGCCTGCGCACCGAGGTGATCTGCTCGCGCGTCGCGACCCTGCCGACGCCGGCGTCGCGCACGTCGACCGAGCCCACGCCGGTGGTGGCCCGCGCGAGGATGCGATCCTCCTCCTCCTCGCTCGGATAGCCGACCGCGATCTTCAAGAGGAAGCGATCGAGCTGCGCCTCGGGCAGCGGGTAGGTGCCCTCTTGCTCGACGGGGTTCTGCGTCGCGAAGACCGTGAAGTGGTCGCTCAGCGCGTGGCGCTCGCCGTCGATCGAGACCTGCCGCTCCTGCATGGCCTCGAGCAGCGCGCTCTGCGTCTTGGCGGGCGCCCGGTTGATCTCGTCGGCGAGCAAGAGCTCGGTGAAGATCGGCCCCTTGGTCAGGCGGAACGCGCTCGACTTGAAGTCGAAGACGTTGGTCCCGAGGATGTCGCTCGGCATGAGATCGGGCGTGAACTGCACGCGGCCGAAGTCGAGATCGATGGCCGCGGCGAGCGCGCGCACCATCAGCGTCTTCGCGGTGCCGGGGACGCCCTCGAGGAGCACGTGCCCCTGCGCGAGGAGCGCGACCAGCATCGACTCGATCGCCTCGCGCTGACCGACGATGACCTTCTCGACCTCGCCGAGGATCGCGTCGCGCAGGGCTCGAAGCTCTCCGATCTGCTCCATGGTGCGTCGGGCGGTTCTACAGAGCGGTCTCGCGATTGTCGAGCGGCGGGATGGCCTTCAGGACCAGCGCGTCGACCTCGGCGGCGAGGCGCGTGAGGCCGCGTGTCCCACGCTGATCCTCGAGGTGCTTGGCGAGGAGCAGCACCGCCTCGGCGGCCGCGTGCCGCGAGCGGCCGGCGAGCAGCTCGACCATGCGATCGGGATCGCTCGTGCCGAGGTGGTGGTGCGCCGCGATGCGCGTGAGGGCGCGCCGGATGACGATGCGCGCGGCGCCGTCCGGGTCGCCGGACTTCTGGTAGAGGCGCGCGACGCCGTCGACGTACGAGGCGGTGCCGCCCGGGTCCGGCGGGAGCTCGCCGCGCGTGCCGCCGAAGCGCGCGCCGGCGCGCCAGAGCACGAAGCCCACGAGGAGGAGGAGCTGCAAGAC
>JAEZBP010000446.1 GCA_023427125.1 Pseudomonadota bacterium
GACCTCGGCGGGTCGGCTCGAGCCGGGCGCGCAGCCGACCGCGGCGACGCCGGCCCCGGCCACCAGCCCGAGGAGCTCACGACGGGTCAAGCCTTGCTCGGGATCGCTCATGGGCGGAGAGCGTAAGGCCCTGGGCCGGCCGCGCCAACGGTCGCTACAGCGACGAGATCGCCTGCAGCACCGCGGCGACGATGCGATCGCAGCGGGCGCCGGCGAAGTGGAAGGCGTCGGCGGTGAGCGTGTCGGTGCGCTCGTAGAGCCACTCGCGCAGGGAGCGGCGCGCGCGGTGGAGGCGCACCCGCACCGCCTCCTCGGTGAGCTCGAGGCAGTCGGCCGTCTCGCGCGTGCTCAGCTCCTCCACGTCGCGCATGACGAAGACCACGCGATAGGCCTCCGGCAGCGTGTCGATCGCCTCCTCGAGCAGGGCGCGCAGCTCGGTCTGGGCCGCGCGATCCTCCGGGCTGCGCTCGGGCGGGATCGCGAGCGAGCCGGCCTCGGCGTCCTCCACCAGGGCCAGATCTCGGAGCCGCCCCTGCTTGCGCACGCGCCGCAGCGCCTCGTGCACGGCGATCCGCGTGAGCCACGTCGAGAAGCGCGACTCACCCCGGAACTGATCGATCTTCACGTACGCGGCCACGTAGGCCTGCTGCACCGCGTCCTCGGCCTCGGCGTCGTCGCGGAGGATGGCGCGGGCCGCCCGGAAGAGGCGCTGGTTGTGCCGGCGCATCAGCACCTCGAAGCGCCCGGCGTCCCCCTTCCGCACCTCCTCCACGATCCGCTCGTCGGACGCAGGATCGGCCGCGACCGCAGGTCCCTTCGGCGACAGTGCTCCCATCATACGCATGACCTCCTGGCCCACCGGAGCCCGGAGGACCATGCACCGTTACAGCTCAGCGCGCGAAGACGACGAAGGCGGTGGTCGCGAGCGTCACGACGGCGATGACGGCGATCCAGAAGAGGCGCTCGCTCGCGCCGAGCGTCATCGCGGCCTCGCGGGGCGCGACCACCGGCACGTCGATGGCCGCCGGCGTCTCGCGGGGGCGGCGCACGAGCCTGGCCGGGGTCGCGCCCTTCGCCGCGAGGAGCGCCTCGACGGTGGGCTCCATCGCCTCGTTCGCGCGGGGCAGGCCGAGCGCCTCACGCAGGTCGCCGGCGAGAGCGCCGGCGGTCGCGTAGCGATGGTCCGGGTGGCGCGCGAGCCCGCGCCGGATCACCGCCTCGAGATCGCGGGCGAAGGGTCGCTTCGCCACACGCCGGAGCGACGGCGGGTCGGCGCGCTGGCGATCGAGGAGCGCGCGCGAGGCCGCTCCGTGGGCCGGGAAGGGGAAGCCGCCCGCGATCATGCGGAACGCGAGGACGGCGAGCGCGTAGACGTCGACGCGGGCGTCGCTCTCGGAGCTCTCCGACTCCGGCGCCACGTAGTCGATCGAGGCGGGGCTCGTCGACACGCGCTGCGCGAGGACGAGGGGCCCCGCCCCGTGACCGGTCAGGAGCACGCGAGGGGTCGGCTCGAGGGTCACGCGGACCTTCGCGGCGCTGAGGGTGCGGTGGACGATGCCCGCCGCGTGGAGCGCGTCGAGGGCCGAGGCGATGGGCGCGAGCAGGTCGGCGGCCAGCCGCGGGTCGAGCGGTCCCCGGCTCAGCACGTCGGCGAGGTCCTTGCCCTCGATCCACGGGCTCGCCACGTAGGCGCGGCCGCTGGCGAGGCGGCCGGTCTCGAGCGGTGGAGAGAGGACGGGGTGGACGAGCTCTCCGGCGACGCGGACCTCGGCGAGGAAGCGATCGGTCGCCTCGCTGTCGCGAGTCCACCGCGGTGAGAACACCTTGACCGCGACCGGCCGGCGCTCGTCGTGCGCCTGGTAGAGGTCGCCCATTCCACGCGCGTGCACGAGCCCGTGCACCTCGAAGCGTCCAGCGAAGAAGATGCGTGATTGCACGGTCAGCCCATACGGCGTCGGCAGCCCAAGAAGACCTTGGCCCCGCGCCGAGCGCCGCAACGGCTCGCTGCGCGCCGCAAGCAGCGGTCCGAGGTACGGTGAGCCGCCAAGCAGCGGTCCGAGGTCCGGTGAGCCGCGGAGCGGCGGGAGCAACGCCGCGGAGCGCGCGGGCAGGTTCCGGCGGCGGGCGCGAACGTCACCGGCGGCTCGACGGTCGGCGGAGATCCAGAATTGGCGTCCGGCTGCGCTGCAGGCGGACGTGGCCGCCATTGAGCGCGTGCGACGGACGGACCGACGCGCGGCCCGGGCTGATGCCGAGCCGCGCGAGCGCGACCTGCGCGCGTCTGAGCCGAGCTATGGCGGGTCGCGGTCGCGACGGTTGCGCAGGGTGACCAAGCGCGATGCGTGCTCGGTGTCGGCAGTTCCACCCGGCGAGATCAGCGGTGTCGCCTCCGGCGGCGGTCGAGTCGGTGCCGTTCGCGGTCCGCGCGCGGACGCGTCCTCGGCGCCGCCGTCATCGGCGCATCCCTCCTCGACAGCGCTCTGGGCGGCATCCGCTGGGCTCGCGTTCTCGCTCTCGGGCTCAGCCGCGGCCGCGCTCACCGGCGCCGCGGCATCGGTGATGTCGGTCAGCACGGCGGTGTGCTCGACGTGCGTCTCGCGAACGAACGCGCTCACCACGTCCATGTTCGGCCGCGGGATCTCGCCCACCGCGTCGGGGGCGCACAGGATCGCGCCAGGATACGCAGGCGCGACGTTGGCCCGATGCAGCCTGCGCATCTGATAGGTGCCCGCGGGGAACGACACCTCCCGGTCGCCGGCTCGCCAGCACTCGAGCGACTCGGCGTGCTCACCGAGGAAACCGCGGCGCTCGGCGACGAGGGCCTTGTACAGCGCTGCGCGCGCCTCGGGGTCGCCATCGACGCGGAAGCTCGGGATGATCTCCCCGCGCCGCTCGCGCGGCGTCCGAGGCTCGCTCCAGGGATGGATCGCCCTGATCCGCGCCGCCCCGAGCACGCTCATCCCCTTGGCCCGCCGCTCATCCCGGAGCGCGTCCTCGATCCCGCGCGCACGCTTGCGCAGCCAGTACACCATCGCGTCGCCGTCGCCATCGAAAGCACGATGCAAGAGCGGAGAGGGCGTGCTCAGCAGCTCGATCTCCTCCGGCCCACCCTTGCCGTAGTAGAGGTCTGGCTTCTTCACGGCGGTGCCGCCGCCCTTCAGCCAGCCGAGGTCGCTCGCGAACCCTGGATAATCCTCGACGCGCTCGACGAGCCCGGCGGCGACGCAGTTGGTGTGCGCGTACAACATCCACGCGGCCTGCGCGCCCGCGTCGACGAGCCGCATGGCGTGAGTCTGTCGCTTGTCCCACACGCTCTCCGGCGCGTCGTAGCCGCTCGCGAGCAAGAGCTCCTGCAGGTAGCGGGCGCTCTCGCGATGGAGCGCCCGAAAGAAGTCCGGCAGGTTGTCGCGGGTCGGGGTGACGGTCAGGTGCTCGTGGGTCGGGAGCAGCTGGCCGTGATGGAGCTGGACGCCTGTCTTCTGCTGCGCGAGCGCGAGCGCATACAAGTACCCCTGGTGGACGACCGGGCTGCTCGGCGTCCACAGGAGCTTGCGAAACGAGGTCCGCCGCGTGATCGCGTAGGTCCCGTTCGCCACCACGATGCGCGGCGCGGCCACGCCGCCCCGCCCATCACAGGGCATGCCGGATCGGCGCGCGTGTGATCTCGCGGACTTGCGAGCACGAAACGGCGGAGGTGGCGGAGCTCCGCCGGCGGCCGCCGCTCGCCGCGATCGGAGGCGGTCAGTCCGAGGTCACCGGCTGGGACCACCCCACGGGGATGCGCGGCAACGGCCTCAACGCGAGCGGAGGTAGGCGAGCAGATCGGCGCGCTGCTCCGGGTCGAGGTGGGCGGTGCTCCCGTGGGTGCCGTCCGCGCCCGCTACGACGTCGCCGAGGGTCGCCGCGCGGCCGTCGTGGAAGTAAGGGCCGCGGTAGAGCACGCCGCGGAGCGAGGGCACCTGGAAGCGGCCTCCCGTACCGACATCGGCGTTCGTGTTGTTGGTGAGGGCCTCGCCCGCGTGGCAGCTCGCGCAGCCTGCCTCCGCGCTCTCGAAGTGCGCGCGGCCGCGCTCGACCGCCGCCGCGTCCGCGACGACGCCGCGCGGCGCCTCGAGGTTGTCGATCCACGCGCTCACCGCCGTCACGTCCTCCTCGCCGAAGACGCCGAGCATGCGCTCGCCGAACGTGACGCTCATGATGGCGCCCATGTGTGCTTGGTCCCCGTCCCAGTGGAACGGGCGCGTCTCCTCGATCCCGCCGAGCAGGCTCTGAGTGCGCCGCGGCCCGGTCGGCTGGAAGTCCCACACGTGTCCGTCCTCGCCTCCCTCCGGGTGACAGGACGCGCAGGCCACGAGCACCGAGGTGGTGGTGTGGAAGATCTGATGGCCGCGCGGGCTCACCGCCGTCTCGAGCGGGATCGTCGCGCGCACTCCGATGGCCGGCTGCTCGATGGTGATCGTGCTCGGCGAGCGGTGGAGCACCACGGTGCTTCCATCCGGCAGAACATCGAACGCGATCGCGGGCGAGTGATCGACGCCGCTGCCGGGCAACGGGCACGGCTCGGTCACGTTCGACGTCGCGATCATCGTCATCGAAGGCGCGGGCGGGAGCGGCATGCGCCCGCCCTCGGTGACCGTTCCCGCCGACGCGAGATAGAGCAGGCTGCCGGCGACCGCGCCGTCGACCATCAGCGCCGCGCCTTGGATCACGCCGGTCGCCGGCGGCGGGCCGTCGGCAGGGAAGATGGTGACCGCCGGGGCGACGACGCCGGTGAAGCACTCGCCGAAGCTGCCGTAGCCCTGCCGACCGACGTCGATCGGGCCGCTGATCGAGCGCTGGTGCAGCATGAAGATGCGCCCGTCCGCCGCGGGGCGGATGCGGTACGCGACGTTCGGCGTGAAGGTGACGGGGCCGAGCTCCCCCATGAGCTCGGTGTCGGTCGGCCGGCGCCGCGCGATGACCCCTCCGGCCGCGTCGAGGGTGAGCAGCTCCGCGCTTCGGAAGACGCTGACGTAGAGCCGATCGCCGCTGACGATGACGTCTCGCAGATCGGGCTCGACGCTGAGGATGCGCGTCGGGGCGCCGCCCGCGGCAGGGAGCGTCACGAGCTCGCCGCTCGCGCACGCCACGTGGAGCTGATCGGTGGCCGGGTCCCAGTCGATGCCGCGCGGCGCCGCACACACCTGGCGCTGGCCGAGGATCGTCCGCGCCTGCGGGTCGATGTCGAGCACCGCGCCGCTTCGGCGCAAGACGACGTGCACGCGGCCCGCGCCGTCCTCGACCAGGCGGCCGATCTCCTCGCCCTCGGTGAGATCGATGCGGCCGTGGAGCGCCTCGGTCTCGAGGTCCACGATCCAGAGGGCGGCCTGCTCGCTGTCCCCCGCGATGGCGAGCTCGCCCGAGGCCGTCGCGAGCATCGTGCCGCCGAGGATCGACGGCATCGTGAGGGACTCCGGTGCCGGAGGAGGTGGTGGAGGCGGAGGGGGAGGATGCGGCAGCGGGTCCACCCCCGCGTCGCCGGGCGGCGGGTCGATCGCATCGCGCGGCGCGCTCCGGTAGCAGCCGGCCAGGATGAGCGCACCGAGCAGCAAGGTCCCGAGGTTCGTCCTCATGTTCTCCTCCCGAGCCCCATAGTCGCTCCGAGCGGCTACGATTTCCAGGTCCGTCGACCGGGGCCGCGGACGCGGTACGCTCCACGCCTTGCTGCGCATTGCCCACGTCTCGGATCTGCACGTGCTCTCGCCCGCCGGCACGGAGCTGCGCCGCGTGCTCTTCAACAAGCGCGCGACGGGCTACGCGAACCTGCTGCTGAGGCGAGGCCGCGTCTACCGGCGCGAGTGGCTGCACGCGGTGATGGAGGCCGCCGCCGCGCGCGCGGATCAGCTGGTGGTCACCGGCGACATCACGAACCTCTCGCTCGAGGGCGAGTACGAGGAGGCGCGGCGACTCCTCGACGTCGCCGCCCGCTCGGCCGAGGTGACGGTGGTGCCGGGCAACCACGACGTCTACCTGCCGGCGGTCTTCCACGAGCGGCGCTTCTCGCACCACTTCTCTCCCTTCATGGAGAGCGATCTGCCGGAGCTCGCGCTCGATCTCCCCTCAGGGCGCTTCCCCTTCGTGAAGCTGCGCGGGCCGATCGCGATCCTCGGGCTCTCGAGCGCGGTGCCGAGGCCGCCCTTCATCTCCGCCGGCTACATCGGCCACAACCAGCTCGAGGCGCTTCGGGCGGTCCTCGATCACCCGGAGGTCCGCCGCCGCGCGAAGGTGGTGCTGCTCCATCACGATCCGATCGACTCGCGCTTCCGCATCGAGCAGCTGCGGGGCGGGCTCGTCGACGCCCGCGCGCTGCGCCGTGCGCTCGCGCCGCTCTCGGCGGGCCTCGTGCTCTTCGGCCACCTCCACGTCCGCAAGCGCTATCGCCTCCGCACCGACACCGGCGTGCTCGACGTGGTCTCGGCGAGCGGCGCGGCGCTCGATCATCCCGAGGAGCGCGTGCGCGCGGGCTTCAACGTGTACGAGCTCGACGATGACGGGCGCGTCACGACGCTCGAGGCCCACGTGATCGATCTCTCGGGCGGTGGCTTCCGCCGCACCGACGTCACGGTCTCGAGGGCGCGAGCATGAAGTATCGCCGCGCGCTCTTGCTCGGCGAGCTCGACGCCGACCCGCGCCCTGCCCTCGCCGCGCTCCGCCGGGTCGCGCCCGCGCTCGAGCACCTCCGCGCGGTCGTGCGCGTGGCCGCGCCCTCGTTCGCCTGGCTCTCCGGCGAGGGC
>JAEZBP010000485.1 GCA_023427125.1 Pseudomonadota bacterium
GGGCGCGACCCTCGACTTCTCTCAGGGCCCCGTCCGTGTCGTCGCCGAGGGCGGCGGCTGGGGGATCGTGAGCCACGAGGGGCGCGAGCTCGGGCGCACTCCCCTCGACGTGAGGCTGCCGGTCGGGCGCCAGCGCCTCTCGGTGCTCCCCTTCGGGCGAGGACCGGCGCGCACCGTCGAGGTGGACGTCGAGTGGGGCGCGCGGGCGACCGTGCGGGTCCCGATCCGCGAGCCGAGCGGCACCGAGTCGTTCGGCAACCCGTACTGAGTTGCTTTGCGCGCGCTTCGCGAGCGCGCGGGCCGAGCTGCGCGCCCTACCCGCCGGTCGGCGCTACCCGTCCCCGGTGTCCAGCCGAGGGTGAACGCTCCGCTCGGCGCTCCACTCGGTTGGCTGTGCGCGCGCTTCGCGAGCGCGCGGGCCGAGCTACGCGACGTTCCCGTCCGGTCGGGCCTCCCCCGAACGACGGCTCCCCCGAACGGCGGCGACGCAGAGCCGATCAGGCCGAGACGCGATCGATCTGGGCGGCGGGCGCGCGCTCGGAGAGCTCGATGGCGCGGTCGCGCTCGCGGGGGCGGAGGACGATCGAGAGCGCGAGCGTGAAGAGGATCAGCAGGATCACCAGCGCGATCGCGATCCCGAAGCGCTTGCCGCGCTCGGGCGGGGTGATCGCGGTGATGGGCGCCGGGGCCGCGTCGATCACGCTCTCGCGCTGGCCGTAGCGGGCGAGGACCTCGTCGGCGCCGAGGCCGACGCTCCGGGCATAGGACTTGAGGAAGCCTCGCGTGAACACGTCGCCAGGGAGGAGATCGAGCTGGTCCTGCTCGATGTGCTGCAGCATCCGAAGCGGGATGCGCGTTGTCTGGGCGATCTCCTCGAGGGACATCTGCCGGAGCTCTCGCTCGTTTCGTAGATAGCGTCCGAGGGACTCCATCCGTCGCTCCTGTGGTCCGGCCACTTCACCCCCAATTCGCGCAACACTTTCGGGGGGGGTCGTGAGGGAGCGCCCTACCTAGCACGTTTTCCCGAAGTTGTTGCGAGGGATCGTCCTCGCTACCCGAAATCGGGGCTTGCCGCCCTGTCGGCGGAGCTTAGGGCGCGGCGTCTCCCCCGGGATTCTGGGCGGAATCCGGGGTGGAAGAGGCGCCGAGCAGCCGGCGGCAGACCTGGCCGTCCTCGGTGTCCGAGGACAGCTCGACGCAGCGCTCCAGATCGCGGATCGCCTCGTCGCGATGGCCGAGCTGGGCGTGGACCTCGCCGCGCAGGCGCCAGGCCATCTGGTTGGCCGCGCAGGTCGGGTCCTCGACCTCGAGCGCGCGGTCGAGCGCCTCGAGCGCCGGCTGCCACTCGTCGCGGGACGCGCGCACCTGCCCGAGCCGATACCAGCCGACGCAGAGCCGGGGCGACATCTGGACCGCCTGGCTCAGCGCCTCGAGCGCGCGCTCGTCGTCCTCGGCCTCGTGGTACGCCCAGCCGAGGTTGGCCCAGCTCAGCGCCGGCTGGTGGTTGCCGAGATCGCTCGCGGCCTCGCGCAGCAGCACCACCGCCTCGTCGTGGCGGCCGGCGTGGATCATCATCACGCCGAGGCTGTTCTTCACGTCGGCGGCGAGCCCGGTCGGCCCCGGCACCGCGGCGTGCGCGCGCAGCGCCTCGCGCAGGTGGTGCTCCGCCCGCGCGAAGTCGCGCCGCACCATCCAGAAGAGGTTGCCGAGGAAGTGGTGGGCCTCGGCGTTGTCCGGGTCGAGCGCGATCGCCTCGAGCACGTGCTCGAACGCGCCGGGCGCGTTCTGCTCGCCCCAGAGGCCCACGCCGAGCTGGTACTCCCGCTGGCTGCGCTCCACCTGATCGCGCGAGGGCCCACCCGCGCAGGCCGGCAGGATCGAGAGCACGGCGATCGCGACGAGCCTCCTCATACGAACCCGCCGCGCACGTCTTCTTCCTTCATCCCGAGCAGATCGTAGAGCTCGCGGAGCGCGCCGAGGTCGGGGAGGATGATCTTCTCTTCTTGGATCCGCAGGTAGCCGCCGTCGCGCAGCTGCTGGATCGCGCGCTTGACCGCGTCGACGTCGAGCCCGACCCGGCTCGAGAGCTCGAGCGGCGAGACCGAGAGCACGTGGCCCTCGGGCCCGCGCGCGGTGTTGCCGGCGAGCCGGAGCAGCGTGTTCACGACGCGCGAGGGGTGATCGCGCAGCATCGCGTTCTCGAGCTGCTCCTCGGCGTGCCGCAGCCGCCGCACGATCTGCTCGGTGAGCCGCAGCGCGACGTCGGGGCTGCTCGCGAGCAGCACGCCGAAGGTCTGCCGGTCGAGAGCGAGCGCGCTGACGTCGGTCAGCGCCACCGCGGACGCGCTCCGCACGGAGGTGGCGAGCAGCGCGTCTTCGCCGAAGAGATCGCCCGGGCGCAGGACGGTGAGGCTGCGCTCCGCCGAGCGGATGCGCTTCACGAGCCGCACGCGCCCCTCTTGGATCAAGAAGCAGGCGGACGCCGGATCACCCTCGGCGTAGATCGACGCGCCGGCCTCGAACGAGCGCCCGAAGCGCTCGAAGAGCTTCTTCCGCTCCGCCTCGCCGAGGTCGTCCACGGCGGCCTTGGTACTGCGAACCCGCGCCCCTGTCGAGCGCTACGGGCCCGCCCTACTCGGCCAGATGGCAGGCCACCTGGTGGCCCTCGCCGATCGTGCGCAGCGCGGGCGCCTCCCGATCGCAGAGGCCCTTCTGGGCGATCGGGCAGCGCGGGTGGAAGTGGCAGCCTCGGGGAGGATCGAGCGGGCTCGGGACGTCGCCCTCGAGCACGATGCGCGAGCGCTTGGTCTCGGGATCGGGCACCGGCACCGCGCTCAAGAGCGCCTTGGTGTAGGGGTGCTTCGGCGCGCTGTAGAGGTCCTTCGAGGCGGCGAGCTCGACCACGCGCCCGAGGTACATCACGGCCACGCGGTGGCTCACCAGCTCCACGACCTTCAGATCGTGCGCGATGAAGAGGTAGCTCAGGCCGAGCTCGTCCTGGAGATCGCTGAGCAGGTTCACGATCTGCGCCTGGATCGAGACGTCGAGCGCGCTGATCGGCTCGTCGGCGACGATGAACGTCGGCTCGACGGCGAGCGCCCGCGCGATGCCGATGCGCTGGCGCTGGCCACCCGAGAACTCGTGGGGATAGCGGCTCGCGTGATCGGGCCGCAGGCCGACCTTCTGGAGGAGCGCCGCCACCTTCTCGTCCTCCTCGCGATCGCTCGTCACGAGCCCGTGGATGCGCATCGCCTCGCCGACGATCGCGCGCACCGTCATGCGCGGGTTCAGCGAGCTGTAGGGGTCCTGGAAGATGATCTGCATGCGGCGCCGGAGCGGCCGGAGCTCGCTCGACGCAAGCCGCGTGATGTCCTTGCCCTCGAAGCGGATGCGCCCGCCGGTCGGATCGAGCAGGCGCAGCGCCACCCGCCCGAGCGTGCTCTTGCCGCAGCCGCTCTCGCCGACCAGGCCGAGCGTCTCGCCGCGCTCGACGTGGAGCGTGACGCCATCCACCGCGCGCACCGCGCGCTTGCTCCCGCCGAAGAGCCCCTCCGCCTGCGGGAAGTGCTTCTCGAGGCCCTCCACCGAGAGGATCGGCCCCCGGTCGGTCCCGGCGTCGCTCACGAGGCGCCTCCCTCCACCGCGAAGCACGCCACCTCGCGGGAGCCGTCGACCGAGATCAGCGGAGGCTCCTCTTGTCGGCAGCGCTCCCTCACGTGTGCGCAGCGGTCCTGGAAGCGGCACCCGCGGGGCAGCGCGCGCAGATCGGGCACCATCCCCGCGATCGTCGGCAGCCGCTTCTTGCCCTCGGTCGCGCCGAAGCCCGGGACGCTCGCGAGCAGGCCCTGCGTGTACGGGTGGAGCGGCTCGCGGAAGAGCGCGGTGGTCGGCGCGCGCTCGACCACCTTGCCCGCGTACATCACGAGCACGTGATCGGTGAGCTCCGCCACGACGCCGAGATCGTGCGTGATGAAGAGGATGCTCATCCCCATCTCGTCCTTGAGCGTCACCAGGAGCTCGAGGATCTGCGCCTGGATCGTCACGTCGAGCGCGGTCGTCGGCTCGTCGGCGATCAAGAGGCGCGGCTCGCACGCGAGCGCCATGGCGATCACTACGCGCTGGCGCATCCCGCCGCTGAGCTCGTGCGGATAGGCGTCGACGCGCGCCGCGGGCGCGGGGATGCCGACCAGGCGCAGCATCTCGATCGCGCGCTCGCGCGCCTCCTTGCGCGAGGCCTTGCGATGGAGCCGCACCGCCTCGCCGATCTGGTCGCCGATGCGGTGCACCGGGTTCAGCGTCGTCATCGGCTCCTGGAAGATCATCGAGACGCGGTTGCCGCGCAGCGAGCGCATCTCCTTCTCGGGGAGCCTCGCGAGGTCCTTGCCGTCGAAGAGGATCCGCCCCCGCTCGATCACCCCGGCCGGCTCGGGCAAGAGGCGCATGATCGAGAGGCTGGTCACGCTCTTGCCGCAGCCGCTCTCGCCGACGACGCCGAGCGTGCCGCCGTCCGCGAGGTCGAACGAGACGCCGTCCACCGCGCGCACGACGCCGTCGTCGGTGTGGAACGAGGTGACGAGATCCTCGACGCGCAGCAGGGGCTCGGCCATCCGGGCGCCGCAGTCTACACGTTTCCAAACGAGGCGCCCGAAGGGGAAGCGGCCACGATCGAGAAAAGTGTCGACTAGACACTATACAACGCCGAGAGCGTGGCTAGGGTTCGGGCGTGCCTCGATTCTCCTCGCTGGTCTGCCCCGGATGCGGTGCCCCGCTCCCGAGCGAGGCGCTGCTCCGGGTCGTCACCTGCGCCTTCTGCGGCGCGAGCGTGGCGGCGGAGCAGGGCCTGGTCAGCGCCGCCGCGTTCCGGCGAGCCCTGACCGAGCTCGAGGAGGAAGCGCGCGCGCGGGCCGATCTCTCGGTGGCCGGCGTGCCCTACCGGGTGCTCGGGCGGATCGCCCGAGGCGGGCGCAGCGACGTCTTCCTCGCCGAGCGCGCGCACCGCATCACCGAGCGGGTGATCCTCAAGGTGCTGCGCCCCGGCGCGGACGAGGCGGCGCACGATCGCGAGCACTCCGCGCTCGAGGCGCTGCACGCCTCGAGGGCCCAGGGCGCGCCCCAGCTCAGCCGCCGCCTGCCTCCGCTCGTCGCGCGCGGCGCGGCGAGCGACACCGGGCGCCCCGCCCTCGTCTACCGCGCGGCGAGCGGCTTCGTGCACACGCTCGAGGACGTGAGGCGCGCCTACCCGAGCGGCGTCGACGCGCGCCACGCCGTGTGGATGTGGCGGCGCATGCTCGAGCTGCTCGGCTGGGTGCACCGGAGCGGCTTCGTGCACGGCGCGATCACGCCCGCCCACGCGATCCTCCACGCGCGCGATCACGGCCTGATGCTCGTCGGCTGGGCGGCCGCGCGCCGCCTCGCGCTGCGCGGCGACGACCTCGCGCACCGGGACGACCTCGCCGCCAGCGCCCGCGCGATCGCGCACGTCATGGCGCGCGGCGCGCCCGAGCCCATCGCGGAGCTCGTGCGCGCGAGCGCGAGCGAGCCCTTCACCGACGACGACGCGTGGGAGCTCAAGGACAGGGTCGCGCGCATCGCCCGCCAGGTCTACGGGCCACCCGCGTACGTGCGGCTCGCGATGCCCGGCTGGCCTCCGTAAGACGGGGCCGCCGACACCGACACGATTCCGACGCGAGCAACGGGGCTCGCTCGAGCGAGGAGCAATTGCGATGGGCTACGGCGATTACAGTCACGAGGCGCACGAGGCGATCACGCGCGGCCGCGCGCACGTTCCGCGGCAGGAGCTCTTCAAGCAGCGCGAGTGCCACCCGCTGATGAACCCGCGCGGGGTGCGGGTGCGCGAGAGCCGCGACAGCGAGGAGCACCCGAACAGCCTGGGCATCGCGTTCGCGCTCGATGTCACCGGCTCGATGGGCCACATCCCCGACGAGCTCGCGCGGCGCGAGCTCCCCCGCTTCATGAAGATCCTCGGCGAGTGCGGCGTCGCCGATCCGCAGGTGCTCTTCTTGGCCGTCGGCGACGCGACGAGCGATCGGGCGCCGCTCCAGGTCGGGCAGTTCGAGAGCACCGCCGAGCTCATCGATCAGTGGCTCACCTGGAGCTTCCTCGTGGGAGGAGGAGGCGCGCAGGACACCGAGTCGTACGAGCTCGCGCTCTACTTCCTCGCGCAGCACACCGACATGGACTGTTGGAACAAGCGCAGCAGGCGCGGCTACATGTTCATGACCGGCGACGAGAATCCGTATCCCGCGGTCTCGCGCATCCAGATCGAGTCGATCGTCGGCGATCGGGTCGACGAGGACATCCCGACCGCGGCCGCCATCGCGGCGCTCCAGCGCACCTTCAACCCCTTCTTCCTGATCCCGGACGCCGGCCGGCGCGCTCACTGCGAGCGCGCGTGGCGGGATCTGCTCGGCGATCAGGTGATCTGCATGGAGAGCGCCGGCGACACCTGCTTCGTCGCCGCCGGCATCATCGCGCTCGGCGAGGGCGTGGTCACCGACCTCGACGCGCTCGCCGAGGTGATCGCGAAGGCCGGCGCCGAGCGCGAGCGCGTCGGCGCCGTCGTCCGCGCGCTCACGCCGTACGCGGCCCCCCTCGGCCGCGACGCCGCTCCCCCCTTCTTCGTACGCTGAGAGCCATGGACCACCGCAGGGCGTTTCTCGTCGTCGACCTCGGCTTCGGCGACGCGGGCAAGGGCATCGTCACCGACGCGCTGGTGCGCCAGACCGGCGCCCGCGCGGTGGTCCGCTTCAACGGAGGCGCGCAGGCCGGGCACAACGTCGTGACCCCCGACGGCCGCCACCACACGTTCTCGCAGCTCGGCGCCGGCTCCTTCGTCCCCGGCGTCCGCACCCACCTCTCGCGCTGCGTCGTCGTGCACCCGACCGGGCTCGCGGTCGAGGCCGAGCGGCTCGAGGCGCGCGGGGTCCCCGATCCGCTCGCGCGCGTCACGGTCGCCGCCGACGCCTACGTCACCACGCCCTTCCACCAGGCCGCCTGCCGAATCAAGG
>JAEZBP010000498.1 GCA_023427125.1 Pseudomonadota bacterium
GGACTGGGACGACCTCATCGTTCTCGCGGCGTCACCCCTCTGGCTCACGGCCGAGATCGTGGCGGTGCGCGTCGATCGGCACGTGCAGTGACGGCGCCACCTCTGCGGCGCTGATTGCAGACCGCTCGCTCAGCGCGTCCAGACTTCGGCGAGCATCACGAGGATCAGGGTCGCCACGAACGCCGGGCCGGTGAGCGCGACGAAGCGGACCCCGCCTCGATGCTCGCGCAGCTCCATGAAGAAGAGCACGACGAGGGTGACCTTCACCGAGGCGATCGCGAGCGCGACGAGGACGTGGAGGACGCCCGGGAGGTGCACGTAGCTCGCGCCGAGGCTGAGGCCGGTGAGCACGAGCAGGCTCCCGATCACGACCGCCAGCGTCGTCCGTGGATGGCTCGCTTGCTTCATCGCTCACCGCATCAGGTAGTAGAGGGGCCAGAGGAAGATCCACACCGCGTCGACGAGGTGCCAGTAGAGCGCGGCGACCTCCAGGCGGTGCGCGTGGGTCGCCGCGAGCCGGCGCCTCCACATCGCGAGGCCGAAGAAGGCGAGCACCGACATGCCGATCAGGACGTGCACGCCGTGCAGCGCGGTCGTCAGCCAGTACAGGGTCATGTACGTGGCCAGCCCGTCGACCGGGTGCGCCAGATAGAACGCGCCGCGCCCGCCCGGCACCGCGCCCTCTCGGATGTGGGCCGTGTACTCGTAGCCCTTGATCCCGAGGAAGACGAGCGCCAGCAGCACCGTCCCGGCGGTGAGGGCGGCGGCGAAGCGCACCTGATCGTCGCGCAATGCGTGCACCGCGCGCGCGACCAGGTAGCTGCTGACCAGCAGGACGACCGTGTTGACGGATCCCGCGATCACGTCGGCGTGCTTCATGCCCTCCGCGAAGCCCAGCGGGTGCTCGGCCCGCGCGGTCGCGTAGAGGGCGAAGAGCGCGCCGAAGAGCAGGACCTCGCTCGCGAGGAAGATCCACATGCCCAGGCGCGCGGCCTCGCGCTGGCGCTCGAGCGACTCGAAGTGCGGCTCGTAGGCGAGCGCCGGCTTCACGAGCGCCTCTCAGGGTCGAGGTGCTCGTCGGGATGCTGGCCGGGGTGCTCGACGGTGTAGTCGTAAGGGTCACGCTCAAAGCGCGCGGTGCCCTCGAAGTTGTGAGGCGGCGGCGGCGAGGGCACGGTCCACTCGTAGCTCGCCGAGCCCCACGGGTTGGGGCCGGCGGGCGCGCCGCGCACCAGCGCGATGAGCAGCGTGATGAGCGCGAGCACGAGGCCCGCGCTCAGAAGGAGCGCGCCGCCGGTGCTGATCGCGTGCAGCGCGTGGAACTCCTCCGGGTAGGTGGCGTAGCGTCGCGGCATCCCCGCGTTGCCGAGCAGGAACTGCGGCAAGAACGTGGTGAGGAAGCCGACGAAGATCAGCGCGGCGGCGGCCAGGCCCCAGCCGTCCGAGTAGGTCTTGCCGGTGATCTTCGGGAACCAGTAGTGGAGCGCGCCGAGGAACGCGGTGACGGTCCCGCCGACCATGATGAAGTGGAAGTGCGCGACGACGAAGTAGGTGTCGTGCCAGTGAACGTCGAGGCTGGTGGCCGCGACCGCGACGCCGGTCATCCCGCCGAAGACGAAGAGGAAGAGGAAGGCGAGGACGTACGCGAAGGGCGTCGTCAGCACGATCGAGCCCTTGTACATGGTGCCGACCCAGTTGAACGTCTTGATCGCGCTGAAGATGGCCACCAGCATGGAGAGCACGCCGAAGATGCCGGCACCGAAGACGCTCATGCCCGACGTGAAGAGGTGGTGGCCCCAGCTGAGGAAGCCGACGAACGCGATGCCGAGCGTGGAGTAGGCGATCGCGCGATAGCTCAGCGGGTTCTTGCGGGAGAACGTGCAGACCGTCTCGCTGATCACCCCCATGGCCGGCAGGACCATGATGTAGACCGCCGGGTGCGAGTAGAACCAGAACAGGTGCTGAAAGAGGATGGGGTCTCCGCCCCGCGCCGGATCGAAGATGCCGATGTCGAAGCCGTGATCGACGGTGACGAGCAGGAGCACCATCGCCAGCACCGGCGTCGCGAGGACCTGGATGACGCTGGTCCCGTACATCGCCCACACGAACAGCGGCATCCGCAGCCAGCCCAGGCCCTCGGCGCGCATCGTGTGGATCGTCGTGATGAAGTTCACGCCGGTGATGATGCTCGACCAGCCGAGGATGAAGACCCCGATGAGCACGGGGATCAGCGGGGCCGCGGTGGAGGTCGAGTAAGGGACGTAGAACGTCCAGCCGGTGTCGGCGCCGCCGATGAACATGCCGGCGAGCGCGACGATCGCGCCGACGACGTAGATGTAGAAGCTCGCGAGGTTCAGCCGCGGGAAGGCGACGTCGTTGGCGCCGATCATGAGCGGCAGCATGAAGTTGCCGAACGCGGTCGGGATCGACGGGATCATGAAGAGCCACACCATCGTCACGCCGTGCAGCGTGAAGAGGCGGTTGTAGGTGGAGGCCTCCATCACCTCGAGCTCCGGCTGGGCGAGCTCGATGCGCAAGAGC
>JAEZBP010000500.1 GCA_023427125.1 Pseudomonadota bacterium
CGCCGTGACCGGCGGCGATCCGCGCGATCTGCTCGGCCGGCGCTTCGGCGCGGAACGTGAGCCCGCGGGCCGGCTCGCCGCGCGCGTCGCCCACCCTCAGGTAGAAGCCCCAGACCCCCGCCGTCGCGCAGGCCTTCACCAAGACCCGGTTGAGCCCGGCGTGCGCGCCGACCATCGCGACCGATCGATCGCGGTGCGGCGCGCGATAGCCGGCGTCCTGGTGCACGACCTCGCCGTTCCACCACACGCGCACCGCGCCGCCCGCGCCGACGAAGAGCGAGAGCGGCTGCGCGCGCTCGCTCTCGACGAAGGTCTCCGCGTAGCCGCAGACGTTGGTGTCCGGCCGGAAGACGGCGTCGAAGGACACGTAGCCGAGGCGCGTCACGTCCGGATACGGACGCCAGCTCACGTCGCGCACCCGGCCGGGGTAGCGCGCGTCGTGATCGATCGGCCCCATCCGCCCGGCCTCGGGCGGATACTCGCGGTCGAAGCCGGTCTTGCCCTCGTTGTCGAAGGGGCCGATCACCCGCCACGGCCGCGCGTAGCCGAGCGCGTCGATCTCGCGCGCGGCCCGGTCGGGATCGCCCATGCGGACGCGGGCCTCGGCGCGCAGCGCCCGCGCGTAGCCGCGGACGGCCGGCGAGAGGCCGCGATCGTCGGCGACCCGATCGAGCGTTCGCAGCGCCACCTCGGGCGGCACCCGATCCCAGGCGCGCCAGAGCTCGAGCACCGGCAAGATCGCGCGGGGCGAGGTCCTCGCCCGCGAGGCCTCGGTGGCCAGCCTCGAGAGCTCGGCCTCGTACGGGTTGTCCGCCGACGCGGACGCCGTGCCACCGAGGACGACGCAGAGGACGAGGAGCGAGCCGAGGACACCGAACAGAGCGGACCGCGGGCGTGCGAGCAAGGGCGTTCTCCGGTGGCGAGGTGCGGGCCGAGGTCATACCCACGGGGTGGGCCAGGGACAAGCGCGCCCCGGCCGATGTTCCGGGGGCTGGAAGGTCGACTCGCGCTCCGATAGGTTGCTTCGTCGAATGGGTCGACGGATGGACGAGGGGCGAAGGGTGGTGGCGGCCCTCGCGCTGTTTGCGGGTGGGTGCTCCGTCACGCCCGTGCTCCCTCCGCTGCGCGCGGCGGGGAGCGCAGCTGCATCGCAGGATGTGCCGGCCCCCGAGGGCGCGGAGGCGCGGGTCGAGCCGATCGTGCTCGACGATCGAGCCCCGATCGGCTGTGCGGACGTGACGCGAGAGAACACCCTGGACGGGCTCGTCCGTATCCACTTCGACCGCATCTATTTCGCCTGCACTCCGGAGCAGTGTGGGTCGGTGATGGGACCCCAGGACATGTTCGCGTTCGCGGGCTATCTCCAGGAGCGGCTCGTCCGGGAGCCGGGCTGCGAGCAGTGCCAGCTGGCCAACATCACCGGGCTCGCGGTCGTCGACGCTGATCTCTGGGTGGAGGGTCGCTGGCGATTCCAGGAGCACCACCAGGAGTGGTCGTTCTTTTTGGCGATTCCACCCTACGCCCCTCCCGAGAGGACCGCGCGGCTGCAGCTCGAGTCCGCCTCGTTCGCCTACAACCGAGGCGAGGACGGCTTCGAAGGATACTTCCATGCACTCTGCCCCGGCTCGCCCGAGGATCCCGACGCCCCCGGGCCCCGCGTCGTCTCGGACGAGTGCATGACGTTCCGATCCCAGCCGAGCGGCGAGGCCCATCCGATCTTCATCGAGGGCACCCCGTGACCTTCCGTGTCCACGAGTCCGGCTCGGGGCGGCGCATTCAGCGCGACGTCACGCTCGATCTCCTCGTCTGCCCGGGCGCCATCGTCCGCACGGGGCAGGGGAACATCGTCGACAGTGCGCTCACGCCCACCGAGCTCGCGACGGCGGTCACGGTGATCCGCCGGCAGCTCGATCTGGCCTATGGCCGCTCGTTCGAGCTGCCGCTCAACCGGCCGCGCGGCACGACGATCACCTACAGGTTCAGCTTCGCGGTGACGGCGACCTCCGACCCGACGCCGGTCAACTGGTCCGAACCGTTCGGCGACGGCTACCAGGCCCGGGTGACGCCGGGAGGCCGCACCCACGCCTCGGCGCTCGCCGAGGCAGCGAGGAGCATCGCTCCGAACCTGGCCATCGTGTACCCGCGCATTCGCGGAAATCCCTGCGCACCGCGCGTCGACAGCGCAGGCCAGTTTCACTCGATAACGCAGTCACGCGAACATCCGGGTTCGCTCGCTCCAGTATCCAACACGATCGTGCTCGACAACGCGTTGATCCGGCCCCTCGAGAACCGGACGGTCGCTCATGAGGTCGGGCACCTGTTCGGGATGGCCGACTGGCGTTTCGATGGACCGCAGCTCATGTGCAACGTTGGGAACCACCCTCGGAGCTTCACCTCGCGCGATGAGAACCGCTTCCACGACTCGATGGAGTTCGTGCGAGAGGGGCATATCGCGGCCGGTGCCTTCCAGGTGCGAGGACAAGGGACCGATCCCGACACGGCGGCGCGTCGGGCCCGCTGAACGGTGAGGTCACCACTCGACGATGGCGGGGGCCGGATCGAGGGCCCCGGTCATCTCGTCGCGGGCCCGCGCCTCGTGGGTGCCCCAGCAGGTGAGGGTCGCCTCGGCGTCGACGGCGCAGGTGCCGCCGCCCTCGGCCGCGAGCAGGCGCGCGCCGGCGGCTTCGTCGATGATGGTCGGCGTGGCGCCGGTCGTGAGC
>JAEZBP010000707.1 GCA_023427125.1 Pseudomonadota bacterium
CGGTGAAGCCGGCCGACGCCGCCAAGGCGCCGCGCTGGTCGGGTGGGCCGCGGCACGTCTCTCACGCGATCTGCCAAGCGGCGCGGCGCATCCTCCTCGCGGAGGAGCACGAGGACGAGCACACCGATCCTTCGTGGTCGGCTCGCGCCCGAGAGAAGCTCGCGCACGAGCGCGCCGCGCATGCCTTCTTGAGAGAGCAGGCGGACGGGCTCGTCGATGAGGGCAAGGAGCAGATCCGCTGGCACAACTTCGCCGGCGGCGCCGCGAACCTCCTCCTCGCCCGCGTCCTGGAGCGCGAGCTCGGTGGCCGCGTGATCAGCCACGACAGCTCGCTCACGTTCACGAAGGAGGCGGGCAAGAGCGTGGTCGCGGTGCGGCAGGCGCTCGCTCGGCTGCGCGATCAGGAGCGACCCAGCTGGGGCGACGCGGCGAGGTTCGCGCCCGACGCGACGCGCGGCCGCGTCTCGAAGTTCCAGCCCTGCCTGCCGGACGCGCTCGCCCGCGAGCTCATGGTCGACAAGCTCGTGGACGTCCGCGGCGCGCGCCTGGCGCTGGGGCTCTTGCCGGAGGCCGACCGCCGCGCCGCGCCGGGCGAGCGCGCGAGGCCACAGAACCCCATCGAGTGGGTGCGCACGCCCGAGGAGCTCGAGCGCGTCGCTCGCGCGCTCGAGAGCCAGCCCTCGATCGCGCTCGACGTGGAGACGACCCTGACCGACAAGCGCCTCTGCCTCGTCCAGGTCGGCACCGTGGAGAGGAGCTACCTCATCGATCCGTTCGGCGTCGGTGACCTCGCCCCGCTGTCACGGGTGCTCGGCGCGAGCGCGGTGGAGAAGATCATCCACAACGCGCAGTTCGAGCGCTCGGTCCTCGGGGCGCTCGGGATCGAGCTCGAGAACGTCTACGACACCCTCGTCGCATCGCGCCAGCGCCGTGGCGCGCTCGGCGCCGGCCACAGCTTGCGCGCGGCCTGCCGGCGCGAGCTCGATCTGGTGGTCGACAAGGGCTGCCAGACCTCGGACTGGTCGGCGCGGCCGCTCAGCGCGGAGCAAGAGGCCTACGCCGCCCTGGACGTCGAGCTCCTCATCCGGCTCGCCGCCGCGCTGCGGTCTTGAGCCGCAGCGTGGTCACTCGGCGGGGGAGCCGTCGGCGGTGCGGATGGGCGCGGCGATCTCCTGCGGGACCGGCGGGGCGTGCTCCTCAGGCTCGCGGCGCGTAAAGAGGCGGTCGACCAGGCGCACCGGGAGGAGCGCGTGGTGAGCGGCGCGCTTGACCCACCACGCGTGCGCGAGGTCGTCGAGCCACGAGTAGACGACCGGCGTCGCGAGCAGGGTCAAGAACAAGGAGAGCGACTGGCCGCCGATGATCGCCGAGCTCATCGCGCGGTTGGTGCCGGCGCCGGCGCCGCTCGAGGCGATGAGCGGGAGCATGCCGGCGACGAAGGCGATGGTCGTCATGAGGATCGGGCGGAGACGATCGCGGTTGCCGAGCATGACCGCGTCGGCCCGCGAGAGGCCCTCGCGCCTCAGGCCGCGCATGTGATCCACCTGGAGGATCGAGTTCTTCTTCACGATGCCGAAGAGCACGAGCAGGCCGAGCATCGAGAAGATGTTCAGCGACTGGCCCAGGGCGAGCAGCGAGATCAGCGCGAAGGGGATCGTGAGCGGGAGCGACATCAGGATCGTGATCGGGTGGACCCAGCTCTCGAACTGCGCCGCGAGGACGAGGTACATGAAGAGGAGCGAGAGGCCGAAGGCGATCAGGAAGCCGAGGCCGGCGCGGCCCATCTCGCGGGAGCGACCGGCGAGCGCCGCCGAGTAGCCGGGGTCCATGCTCATCTGAGCGCGCGCCTCGTCGAGCGCGGCCGTGATCGCCGCCTCCGAGGTGCCGGGCCGGAGGTTCGCGTACACCGTCACCTGCCGCTGGCGGCCGAGGTGTTGGATCGAGGACGGCCCGGTGCTCGAGACGATGGTCGCGACGTCGGCGAGGCGCACGACGCCCCCGGTCCGGGTCGGGACCGTGACGTTGGCGATCTGATCGGGGTCGCTCCGGGAGCTGGCCGGCGCCCGCAGCATCACGTCGAAGCGGCGGCTGCCCTCCGAGTAGTTCGTCACCTCGAGGCCGCCGACCATCAGGCGCAGCGCCATCGCCACGTCGGTCACCGAGACGCCCATGTCCGCCGCGCGCGCGCGATCGATCTGGACCTCGAGCGCGGGACGCCCGGTGACGAGCGTCGTGTCCGCCTCGACGACGCCGGGCAGCTCCCGCAGGACGCCGAGCATGTGCTGCGAGTACTCCTCGAGCTTGTCGATCTCGGGCCCGGCCAGCACGTATTGGATCGCCGCCGAGTCCGGGCCGCCGCCACCGAAGCCGCCGAGCGGCGAGACGATGGTGCGCAGGTTCGAGGACGCGAAGCGCGGGAGGATCTCGTCGCGGACGACGCCGATCAGCGCGAACTGATCCTGCTCGCGCTCGCTGGCCGGGACGAGCGACACGAGGATCGCCGACTGGTTGCTGCCGCGGCCGCTCGGATCGCCGGGGGGGCTGCCCACCGTGACGACGGTGGCGGTGACCCCCTCCACGGCGCGGATCTGTCGGGCGATGCGCTCGGAGATGAGCGACGTCTGCTCGAGCGAGGTGCCCTCCGGCGCGCGGACCGTCACCTCGAAGCGCGACTCGTCGTTGTCCGGGAGGAAGGTCTTCGGGACGAGCATGAACGCCGGCACCGTCGAGGCGACGACGAGCACGATCGAGACGCCGACGAGCCAGCGATGGCGCATCACGATCGCGAGCACGCGCATGTAGGTGCGCTCGATGAGGCCGTAGACGCCGCCGCGGCCGTGTCCGCCGCCGTGGCCGGGCCCGAGGTCCACCTGCCCCTTGCCCCACTCGAGGTAGCGGGCCCGCTCGACGGCGCGCGGCTCCGGCTTGGGATCGGGCACCTCGTCTTCCGACTCCGGCTTGTCGTCGTCGGGAGAGGGCGGGCGCGGGCTCAGCGGACCCTTCAGCCAGCGCGACGAGAGCATCGGCGTGAGCGTGAAGGAGACGAGCAGGGAGACCATGATCGCGAACGACATGGTCAGGCCGAAGCTGGCCATGAAGCGGCCGACGATGCCGCCCATGAACGCGATCGGCAGGAAGACGGCGACGAGCGAGAGCGTGGTCGCGAGGACGGCGAGGCCGATCTCCTTGGTGGCCAAGACCGCCGCCCGCTTGGGCTCCATCTTCTTCTCGTCGATGAAGCGGACGATGTTCTCGAGCACGACGATGGCGTCGTCGATGACGATGCCGACCGCGAGCGTGAGCGCGAGCAGCGTGATGGTGTTGAGCGTCAGGCCCATCGCGCTGATGAGCGCGAACGTCGAGATGATCGAGGTCGGGATCGCGAGCGCCGCGATGACCGTCGAGCGGCCGTTCCACAGGAAGAGCAAGACGACGATCGCGGCGAAGAAGCCGCCGAGGATGAGGTGCTCCTCGACCGCGCTCACCGCGTTGCGGATGAACTCGCTCTCGTCGCGCACGACCTCGAGCTGGTAGCTCGGAGGGAGCGTCCGCTGGAGCTCGACGACACGCTCGCGCAGCGCGTCGACGAGCGCGACGGTGTTGCCGCCCGACTGCTTGCGGACCGAGAGGATGACGACCGACTCCCCATTGAGGAGCGCGGCGCTCACCGTCTCCTCCGCCGCGTCCTCGACGTCGGCGACGTCACCCACCCGCACGACGCGCGCGCCGCGCGTGGCCACCGGGATGTGCGCGAAGTCGGCGGGATCCTGGATGCGGCCCTGCACCCGCAGCTGCAGCGTCTGCGCGCCTTGATCGACGTCACCGCCGGGCAGCTCGATGTTCTCGGTCGCGAGGGCGCGCTGGACGTCGCGCGCGCTGAGCCCGAAGGCCTCGAGCCGCACCGGATCGACCGTCACGCTGATCTCGCGCTCGGTGCCGCCGAGGATGCTCACGCCGCCGACGCCGCTCAGCGACTCGATGCGCGGCCGGATCACCCGATCGGCGTACTCGGTCACCTCGCGCGAGGAGCGCTGCGATCGCACGGCGATCTGCATCACCGGAATGGCGTCGGGATCGACCTGCTGGACCTGCGGCGGCTCGATGCCCTCGGGCAGCTCGCCGAGGATGCGATCGACGCGATCGCGGACCTCCTGCGCGGCGACGTCGACGTCCTTGTCGAGATCGAAGCGCGCGACGACGACCGAGAGGCCCTCGTACGAGTTGGAGCGCAGCTCGTCGAGGCCGCTGATGGCGTTGAGCGCCTCCTCCATCGGCTCGCTGAGCTCCGTCTCGACCTGCTCGGGCGAGGCGCCGGCGAGCTGGGTCGAGACGATGACGACGGGGAAGTCGATGTTCGGGAAGCGGTCGACGCCGAGGCCGAAGAAGCTCGCCGCACCCACCACGACGAGGCTGAGGATCAGCACCCAGGTGAAGACCGGGCGACGGACGCAGATTGCCGCGAGCCACTGCATGGGAGGTCCTTCTCTCTCCGAGCCTCAGCCCGAGATGCGCGCGCCGTCGTAGAGGCCGTCGAGGTTCTCGATGGCGACCTGCTCGCCCGCCGTGAGCCCCGTGTCGACCAGCACGGCCTCGTCCGTGCGCTCGGCGATGGTGACGAGGCGCTCCTCGATCGCTCCCTCGGCGACCACGAAGACGCGATGTACGCCGGCGTTGGTGAGCACGGCGGCGGGAGGCACCGCGACGAGGCTGCGCATGCGCGCCAGATCGATGGTGGCGCGCGCGAACATGCCGGGCCGGAGCACGCCGTCCTCGTTCGGGACGACCGCCTCGACCGTCAGGCTGCGCGTCTGCCGGCCGACCGCCGCGCTCACGTAGCGCACGGTCCCGGTGAAGACGCGGTCCTGCACTCCGTCGAGCGACACCTGGACCGTCTGGCCGGGGCGCACGTCGAGCACGCGATCCTGCGGGATCTCGAGCTCGAGCCGGAGCGGGTTGGTGCGCACGAGCGTCACGAGCTGCGCCTGCGGCCCGACGTACTCGCCGACCGAGACGTTGCGCGCCGCGATCTCGCCGGCGAAGGGCGCGCGCACGACCGAGTCGCTCACCGCCGTGGACGCCTGCCGGAGCTGGGCGCGCGCGCTGGCGAGCTGCGCGGCGGCGCCGCGCGACTGCTGGATGGCGAGCCGGTGCTGCTCGCGCGCGGTCTCCGCGCGGGTGCGCGCCTCGTCGAGCTGGGCCGTCGAGTACACGCCGCGCACGGAGAGCTGCTGGGCGCGCTCGAACTGCTGATCGGCGAGCTGCATCTGCGCGAGCGCGGAGCGCACCTCGGCCGTCTGGTCGGCGGGCGGGACCGCGTTGCCGTCCATCCC
>JAEZBP010000710.1 GCA_023427125.1 Pseudomonadota bacterium
CTCCTGATGGATGAGCTCGAGAAGCACGGCCACACGCTCCGCGGCTACGAGCTGCCCAAGAAGCTCTTGGTCCTGACCGACGACTTCACCACCGAGGGCGGCACGCTGACGCCGACGCTCAAGCTCACGCGCCGCGAGGGCCTCTCCCGCTACCGCCGCGAGGTGGACGCGCTCTACGCGGGGCCCGACGACACGCGGGTGCCCGCCACGGTCTGAGCGCCGGCCTCGGCGTTGCGACGCGGCCAACGACCCGCCATCCTGCCCCTCGTGGCGCGTCCGTTCCTGCTCAGCTCGGCGATCATCCTCCTCGCGTGGAGCGCGTCTCCCCCTGCGCTCGCTCAAACGCTGCCGCAGAGTCAGCCCAACATGGAAGCGAAGGCGATCGTCGTCGCGCTCCTGCGGCAGGGATGCCGGGCGACCGCTCACCCACGTGACAACCAGATCACCATCACGTCGGGGCCGCAGCGCATCACACCGGAGTTCTATGCTTGCGCCTCGGCAGCAGCTGTCCTGATGCGCGAGGCAACGGGAGAGCGGATGGTGCTCGTCGATCAGGACGGCCACCCGCTGGGTGGCCTCGCTGGCTCGCCGCCACCCGCTCCGGCGCGGCCACACTGGCGGTGTGTCTCTCGTCGTCTGGCGCCGCCGGCCGAGCTCGTCTGCTCGCTCGTGCCGTGACCGCTACAGCGAGCGATAGAAGTGCACGGCGAAGTCGCCGCCGCCGGCGACCGCGCGCACCTCGAGGCGATAGGTGGCGGTCTCGGAGGGACAGACCGGGCGCTCGCGGCCGAGGAAGGGCTGCGGATCCTCGGTCGTGTCGCGCTGGAGCAGCACCGAGTTGCCGTCGTAGAGGCGGATCTCGAGATCCTCGATTCCCTCGCCGGAGACCGCCACGACCTTGTAGCAAAAGCCCGGCAGCATCACGTGGCTGAAGTCGCGCGCCTCGCCCTCGGCGACCGTCCCGCGCAGCGGCGCTCCGTCGCGCATCATCCAGTCCGCGACCTCCTCCCCCCGCGCCCGCAGCGCGGCCTCGAGCGCGTCGGCCGGCGGATCGGGGGGCGGCGCGGGCGGCGGCTCTTCAGCCGGCCGCACGTCGCAGCCGAGGAGGACGAGCGTGAGGACGAGGAGAGCGGAGGCGCGCATCGTCTCCTCGTCTAGCAGGGAGCGCGGGCGCTGTCGCGACGCGCGCCATGAGAGGTCACGGCAGCCCCAGGACTCGCCTCGGCGCGTAGCTCGTGGCCCGCGTGCCGTCGCCGAGCTGGCGCGTGGTGTTGAAGCCCCAGCACCAGATCTCGCCCGTCTCGCGGATGACGCAGGCGTGCGAGCCGCCGGCGCCGAGCTCGACCGCGTCGTCGATCGCCGACACCACGACCGGCGCGTGCGAGCAGTCGCCGACGACGCTCGGCGGCACGTTGCAGACCGGGTCGACGCTGCTCAGGTCGTGATCCGGGGTGCCATCGCCGAGCTGGCCGTTGTGGTTGAAGCCCCAGCACTGGACCGTGCCGTCGGTCATGCGCGCACAGGTGAAGCGGCCGCCCGCGTCCACCTCCGCCACCCCGATGAGATCGGTGACCTCCGTGGCGCGGATGTGGAAGTTGATGTCCACGGGCTGGCCGAGCTGACCGGCGCGGTTGTCGCCCCAGCAGTCCACGGTCTCCGCCTCGTCCCCGCTCCGCAGCGCGCAGACGTGCGTCGAGCCGACCGCGAGCTGGGCGACGTCGGTGAGCGGCGCGTCTCCGTCCCCGATGACCTGCGATGCGGTCCTGCTGCAGGCGAAGCTCATCGGCGGATCGCCGCCGGTCATGCACGTGCCCGACGCCTCCCCGTCACCGACCTGGCCGTCGCGATCGCTGCCCCAGCAGAACACGTCGGTGGCGGTGCGCGCACACGCGACGCCTCCGAAGTGGCCCCAGGTCGCGACCTCGATCGCGCCGGTGAGGCCCATGACCGGGCGCGCTCCGTCGGGGTAGCGGACCGGGGTCTGATCGCCGACGCCCACCTCGCCGCTCCCGTTGCCGCCATAGCAGACCACGGAGCCGCCCTCGCGAAGCATGCAGGTGGGCGCCCACCCGGCGACCTGCGTCACGTCATCGAAGTCAGAGACCCGCTCGGCCATGTATCGGCGCCTGCGGATGTCGCTCGCGGCGTCGCGCGAGATCGGCTCGAGGCCCCAGCACCACACCTCGCCGCTCTCGCGCAGCGCGCAGGTGCCGTAGCCGCCGTCCGACGCGATCTGCGTCGCATCCAAGAGGAACTCCGCCGGGCCGACGCGCACCTGGACGGGCGCCGTGCTGCAGTCCACCCGCTCGCCGACGCCGCCCTCGCGGCAGTCGTCGTGGCGCATGCGGTTGTCGCCGAGCTGCCCCTCTTGGTTGCCGCCCCAGCACCAGACCTCGCCGTTCGCGCGGCGCGCGCAGGTGTGGTCCTGACCGAGCGCGAGCTCGACGAACTCGCAGCCCTCGGTGCAGCTCGGGCCGGCGTCGGGCGGCGGACCCGCGTCGGGCGGCGTCGGGCCGGAGTCGGGCGTCACAGGTCCGGCGTCGGGCTCGCCGCCGGCGTCCACGCCTCCGTCGCTCTCCGACGGGCTGTCACAGGCCGAGAGCGCGAGCGCGGCCATCAAGGCCAAGCGAAGTGAGCGGTGCATTTCTTCGATTCCCCTTCTATCGCCCCGTGGGCAGGCCGCCGAGGCTAGTTGAAGCGCGGCGCCGCTTCAATCAACCGCTATCCTCCGCGCCGACCCATGCGGAGGAAAGACAAAGCAGCGCGGATCGTCGCGATCCTCGACGAGCTCCACCCGGAGGTGCCGATCCCGCTCGACCACACCGATCCCTTCACGCTGCTGGTCGCGGTGGTGCTGAGCGCGCAGACGACCGACAAGAAGGTCAACGAGGTGACGCCCGCGCTCTTCGCGGCGGCGCCGACCCCGCGCGCGATGGCGGAGCTCGGGCGGGAGGCGATCCACGGCTTCATCCGGCAGCTCGGGCTCGCGCCGCAGAAGGCCAAGGCGCTCGAGGGGCTCGGGCGGATGCTGGCGGACGAGCACGGCGGGGAGGTGCCGCCGCGCTTCGACGCGCTCGAGGCGCTGCCGGGCGTCGGCCACAAGACGGCGTCGGTCGTGATGGCGCAGGCCTTCGGCGTGCCGGCCTTCCCGGTGGACACGCACATCCACCGCCTCGCGTCGCGCTGGGGGCTGAGCGACGGCTCGAGCGTGGCGCGCACCGAGCGCGATCTGAAGGCGCTCTTCGCCCGCGAGCGGTGGAACACGCTGCACCTTCAGATCATCTACTTCGGCCGCGCCCACTGCCCGGCGCTCTATCACGATCTCTCGAGCTGCCCGATCTGCAGCTGGGCGGCGAGCAAGAAGCGCATCGCGGAGGAGGCGCGCGCCGACCGCGAGCGCCGCCGGCGCTGAGCGCAGAGACGGGACCGCATCGCCCGAAGCCGGCATGCCTCCGCGCGAGCGCGAGATGCCTCCGGCGATCGGGCGAGACCCCTCCCCGACCGGCTGAGATGCCTCCCCGTTCGAACGAGACCCCTCGACCGATTCGCCGATCGCGCCTCGGAGAGTGGGCGAGACCCTCGCCGATCGAGCGAGACCCGTCCCCGATCGGGCGGGATGCCTCCCCGATCGAGCGAGGAGCGCCGCGCGGGCGAGCCGGTGGCCACCACGGATCGTCTCGCTGCCCGCAGCGCCGGCTTCGACCCCAGCACCGCCGGCGCGAACGGCTCCCCTCGGCCGCGCGCCGGCTCGGCCGACGGAACGGAGTGCAAAAGGCGCGGCGAGGACCGCTACGCGTATCTTCGAGACCCCTCCGCGCAATTCGCGCACCCCTCCCCGTTCGGGCGAGACCCCTCGAAACGTGGAGAAAACCACCAATCCGACGCGGCCCGGCGCGCGGCGCTCGACGCGCCGGCGCCGAACAGGTCCAACCGCCCTTCGCGACGAGCGCGCCGCGACGCTCAGAGAGCGTGAATCGATCCCGCACAGGGAGCGGAGCGTTCACCCTCAACTGGAGCCGGGGACGGAAAGCGCTCACTGGTCGAGCGGGCGCGTAGCGCGGCCCGCGCGCTCGCGAAGCGCGCGCGAAGGCAACGCCGAGCGGAGCGGTTCCGGCTGATGGCACCGGGGAGGGGAAGCGCCAGCGGGTCGGGCCCGCGAAGCGCGCGCGAAGGACAACGCCGAGCGGAGCGGTTCCGGCTGACTGGCACCGGGAGGGGGAGCCAGCGGGTGGGGCCCGCGTAGCTCGGCCCGCGCGCTCGCGAAGCGCGCGCACAGCCAACTCAGCACTGGGCGAGCTTGGCCGTCAGGGCAGGCACGTTGGCCCGCTTGACGACCTTGCGGAGCGCCTTGCGCGAGACCGTCCAGGTCGCGTTCTGCGCCTCCACCGCGGCCGCCTCACGCGCGGTCGCCTCGGCCGCCGCGGGCAGGTTGCGGCCGAGCTTCGCGAGGTCGGCGGCGTCGGTGCGGAGCTCCTCGATCTTCGCGCGCGGCATCGCTCGCGCTTCGAGCTGGGCCACGATCACCTCACGCCCCTCCTCGAGGAGCGAGGCGCAGAAGTTGGCGAGGCCATCGAGCCGCGTCGGGATGTCGGCGCGCACGACGCGGGCGACCTTCTTGATGGAGGGATCGTCGGCGAGCTCTTCGTCGGTCACGGGCAGCTCACGGATGCGGTAGCGCGAGAAGGTGAGCGCGGAGAGCCAGCGCGCCTGCTCCGGGTGCTCTTTCGTGAGAGACGCGACCACCATCGACATTCGATCGCGGAGGTCCTCCTCGCGCATGAAGATGTCGGCGGCGTCGATCTTGCGGCCCTTCCGGTCCGCCGCGAGCGTGGCGAGCTGGACCTGCTGCTGGCGGTCGGCCTCCTTCCCCGCCGCGCCTTCGTTGATGAGCACGTCGAGCTCGACGGTCGTGACGCCGGCCTCGATCGCGAGCGGCATGTGGTCTTGCTTGATCATCGTGGCCAGGTCGCCGCGATGCCCGTTGCGCTCCGTGTAGTGAAACTTCCCCATGATTGCTCCTCGTGCTGATTGAACCCCCGAAGCACGGCCCCGAAACCCCCGAAGCCCACCCCGAGCGAGTGACTGGAATACAGGATGCCGGCCGTCCGCGCAATGCATTCGCTTCGATGGGCCCGAGG
>JAEZBP010000724.1 GCA_023427125.1 Pseudomonadota bacterium
CCTTCGGCGCTTCCGACGGCGCCTTGGGCGTCGGAGGCGCCGCTTACGAGCAGGCCCGCCCGGACTCCTCGGTGAGATGGACTGACAGGGGGTGTTGGATGTGGTGGGTCACGCCGCGCGCACGCCGTGCTTTGGGCGCCGCGCCGGCGCGCGGCGCCCAAAGTGCGGCGCGCACACGGCATGACTTTGCTCCACGGCCGTTCGATCACAGTAACTTCGGTGTCGGCCTCGGCCGCCGCGCACGAGGACGCGCCGGAATCCAGAGCACGGCGGGCGCAGGACGGGAAGTCCGTGCCGCTCGACCGCGCGCTCGCGAAGCGCGCGCACAGCCAACTCAGCGCTCGTCGATGTGGGCGCTGGCGGCGAGCTGGAGAAGGGAGCGCGAGTCGAGGTCGCCTGCGATGGCGTACGAGAGGCCGTGGTGCTGCACGACGGGGATCGTGCGGCCGCGCGCGTGGCCGATGTAGAGGGCGCGGCCAGCGACGTGGGTGGGCTGCACCGCCTGCGGCATCGGCGTCGGGCCCTCGAAGACGACGACGGTGACGCGCCGGCCGTGCACGTCGTAGTAGAAGGCCGCCGCATCGCGGTCGCGCACGCTGGAGAGCCGAGCGCCGACGAGGCGCACGTCCGAGCGGCTGAACTCGATGGGGCGCACCGAGAACTCGAGCTTGCCTTGGAACCAGCTGGCCACCTGCATCGGCGGGCCGCTCACCTCGGCGGGGTGCTCGCGCGCGTGCCGCTCGACGACATCGTCGAGGTAGGAGACCCCCGTGAGCGTCGCGTCGATCCCCGCCGCGTCGAGCTCGACGTCGGGGTTGCCGCCCTCGTGGGACGCGAGCACCGCCAGCGCGACGACCGCCGCCGCGGCCGGGACCGCGTAGCGCGCCTTCATCGGCACGAGCCGCACGCCGCTCAGGCCGAGCGGAGGACGCGCCGCCGCGGTGGCTCCGATCGGGACGCCTCCCGCCGCCGCTCTCTGCCGCGCTTCCTCCACATCGAGCGCCTTCTTGATGCGCTCCGTGAGCTCGGCCCTCGCCGCCGGGGATGACTCGAGGACTGCGTCCCGCAGCTGGCGCTTGAACGACCGCGCGAACGCGAGGTGGACACGACAGGGACCGCAGTCCGCGAGGTGCTGCTCGAAGTCGATCTGCGTGTTCGGATCGACCTCGCCGTCGATGACCGTGTCGACGTGGCGACGGAAGACCTCACACGTGATCATCCGGCCGCCTCCTTGCGGCGCCGGTAGTCCTCGAGGGACACAGGCTCGCCAGGCTCCTCGATGGAGGCCTCCTGCACGATCCCGAGGTGCACCGCCTGATCGAGGAGTCGACGCTGCATCTTCTTCCGCGCGCGGTGGAGACGCGACATCACGGTGCCGATCGGGCACCCCACGATGGTCGCGATCTCCTTGTACGACAGCTCCTCCACGTCCGCGAGCACGATCATCATGCGGTAGTCCTCGGGGAGCGAGTCGAGCGCCTCCTGGATCTCCGCGGTGATCAGCCGGCGGTGCGCCTCCGAGATCGGGTCGGTCAGGGTGCGCATCGCGGCGCGGCTCATCACGCCGTCGCCCACCGGCTCCGCCTCGCGGCCCTCGAGCACCTTGCGCTCGCGGGTCGTGCGCCGGTACTTGTTGATGAACGTGTTGGTCAGGATCCGGAAGAGCCAGGCCTTCATGTTCGTGCCGGGCTCGAAGCGGTCGTAGAACCGATACGCCTTCACGAAGGCGTCCTGGACCAGGTCCTCGGCGTCCGACGGGCTCCGCGTGAGCCGCAGGGCCGCGCCGTAGAGCGCGTCGAGGTGCTTGAGCGCTTCGCGCTCGAACTCGTCGCGGGCGGGGTCGGAGGGCGCGTTCGTGAGGTCCATCGGTCTCCTTTCTGACGGCGCGGGAACCGGGCCCTCGGAGGACCTATTCCACCCGGCCCATCCGATCGTAGGGCCGAACGTCACGCCTGGGCGTTACGGCGGGGGTGCGACGACCCGTGGGCCGCCTTGCTTGGACGGCTCGAACCGTAAGCATGATCCAGGGCACCCGCACGCATTTCGGCCCGCTCGGCTAGACCAGCCGACTCAAAGCCTGTCGCAAGCACGGCGCTCGGGGAACGCCGAGCGAGCGGTTCCGGCTGACTGGACACGGAATGGGAAGCGCCAGGCGGGCAGTGCCGCGTAGCTCGGCCCGCGCGCTCGCGAAGCGCGCGCACAGCCAACTCAGGCCTCGTCCGCCGGCGGCTCCTCGTCGCCCTTCTTGCGGCGCCCGAGCTTGACGAGCTTCTCCTCGAGCTCCTCGATGCGCGCCTGCAGGCGCTTCACCTCGCCCTGGAGCTGCTGAACGTGGGTGATCGCGTGGCCCAAGAGGCCGCGCATTCGATCGTCGGCGAGCCGCTGCAGCTCCTCGAGCGCCTCCTTCGGACCCGTGAACACCTGGCTGCCGAAGACCGACTTGTCGCGCGGCCCTCCGCGCGCCAGCAAGCGCTTGGGCTCCTTGACCGGCTCCGGCTCGGGCTCCGGCGCGACCTCCTCCTTCGGGGGATCCTTCGCCGCGTCGTCCTTGCGCGCGATGAGCTTGCCGACGGGGCCCTCGCGCAGGCTCGTCATCAGGCGCTCGCCGCCCTGCTGGATGAAGTGCCGGAGGGTCCCGACGGAGGCCACCGACCGCTCGGACTCGGAGGCGTTCTTCTCCTCCTCGTAGATGATCTGCGCGAGCGTGACGTTCGTCAGGTCTTCCTTGGTGGTGTTGTCGATGATCGCGACGTCCTCGCCCTCCCTCACGAGCTTCGCGATCTGCTGCAGCGTGACGTACCGGCTCTCGCGCGTGTCGTAGAGCTTGCGGTTCGCGTAGCGCTTGATCACTCGCGCGCCGCCGTCGCCGCCTTGCTGCTGGCCCGTCGTCTCCAACCGTTCCTCCGTAGTGCCCGCGCGACGCAGCGCGTCAAGCGGAGTATACACGACGCGCTCGATGCGCCACTCTGCAGCGATGGCGGACGCGCACCGCGCCGCGCGAGAGCTCGCGCGGCTCCTCGAGGGGGTCGCGGACCCGAGCGTCCGGGTCGGGTATGTGCGCCACACGGTGGCGGCGATGGAGCCGAGCGAGGTCGCGGATCTGGTCACGGTGGCGGTGCACGGCGCCGAGGCGCGCGACGCCGCGTATGGGGCGCTGCTCCTCGCGCTCTCGGTCGCGCTAGCCGACGAGGTGGAGCTGCGCGAGACGGTGGCCCGGGCGGCCGCCGCGCGCGGGCAGAGCGAGACGGCCGCGCTGCTCTCGGCGCGCCTGCGGGAGCCGGCGGACTCCGACGAGTCGCGGGTGCCGGACTTCGGCGTGGGGCGCACGCTCACGCTGGGTGAGCGCAAGGCGCTGGCCCGGCGGCGCGACCGCGATCTCATCGCGCGGGTACTGCGCGATCCCCACCCGGACGTCATCCGGATCTTGCTCGGCAACCCGACGCTGACCGAAGACCAGGTGGTGGGCCTCTGCGCGAGGCGCCCCGTCGAGCCGGAGATCCTCCGTGAGGTCTTCCGGAGCACGCGCTGGATCGTCCGCTACGGCGTGCGCCGCGCGATCGTGAAGAATCCGTCGGCGCCCCTCGACGTGGCGCTCCAGCTCGCGGTCCACCTGAACGCGACCGACGCCCGCAAGATCGCCCAGATGCACGAGCTCGAAGCCTCGGTGCGCGACGCCTGCCGGCGCGTGGCCGGCCTGGCCACGATTCATTGAGTTGGCCGCGCGCTCGCGAAGCGCGCGCACTGCCAACTCAGCGCTCGACGACCTCGGCGTCGGCGACCTCGTCGGACACTTTCTTGGCGCTCGAGCGCTCCTCGACGCGCTTCTCGGTCGGGGTGACCTCGATGTCGTCGTCGGTCTTGAGGCCGCGCTTCAGGTTGCGGATCGCCTTGCCGACGCCCTCGCCGATCTGCGGGAGGCGGCCGGCCCCGAACACGACCAGCACGATCAAGAGGACGAGGACGAGCTCTGTCCAGCCGATGTTCCCAAGCACGGGTGATTCCTCCGGCCACCTCGAGCGGCGGCGGTCACAAGCCTACGTCGCACGCCTGGTACGAGCAACCCAGCCGCTTGCGTAGGGACATGTCGCGCTCCCGTCCAGAGTCGGTCGCTGGCGCGCACGTTTGCGCCGACGGTAGCGAGAGAACGCCCCGCTGCTAGAGTCCGCGCCCATGTCGAGGGTCACCCTGCGCACCGGGCGCGTGCAGCCGGTCTGGGCGGGCCACCCGTGGGTCTTCGCACAGGCGATCGAGCGCGTCGACGGCGCGCCGGCGCCCGGCGACGCGGTCGAGGTGCTCGACCCCAAGGGCAACCACCTCGGCCGGGGGTTCTGGTCGCCGCGCTCGGCGATCCCGGTCCGGATCGTGACCCGCCGCGCGGACGAGGCGCTCGACGAGGGGTGCTTGGTGCGGCGCATCGAGGCCGCCGCCCGCCATCGCCGTGAGCTCGGCTTCCCGAGCGAGGAGACCGACGGCTTTCGGCTGATCCACGCCGAGGGAGATGGCCTCCCGGGCCTCATCGCCGATGTCTTCCGCGACGTGGCGGTCGTGCAGCTCCTCACCATCGGGATGAAGCGGCGCGAGGACGCCCTCTTCGCCGCCATCGCGCGGGTGACCGGCGCCCGCACCGTCGTGGAGGTGCCCGGAGGGCGGGCGCAGCAGCTCGAGGGGATCGAGATCGCGGAGGCCCGCGTGGCGCGAGGTCCCGCGGTCGACGCGCTCCGCTTTCGCGAGCGGGGCCTCGAGTACGCGATCCCGCCGACGCTCGGGCAGAAGACCGGCTTCTACTTCGATCAGCGGGACAACCGCGCGCTCGTCGAGCGGCTCGCGAGCGGCAAGCGGGTGCTCGACCTCTACAGCTACGTGGGCGCCTTCGGGCTGGCCGCCGCGCGCGGCGGGGCGCGCGAGGTGCTCGCCTTCGACAGCTCGGCGTCGGTCGTCGCCGAGGGCGCGCGCATCGCGGCCTCGAACGGGCTCGCCGATCGCCTGCGCTTCGCCAAGGGCGACGTGAAGAACGTGCTCGGCGCGCTGCTCGAAGAGGGGCAGCGCTTCGACTTGGTCATGGTGGATCCACCGAAGCTCGCGCCTACCGCGCGCCACCTGACCCGCGCACAGGGGGCCTACCGCAAGCTCAACACCCGCGCGCTCACGCTGCTCGAGCGAGGCGGCCTCCTCGTGAGCTCGTCGTGCTCGAGCGCGATGCGGCCGGAGGACTTCCTGCGCACGCTCGCGCTCGCCGGGCGCGACGCGGCGCGCGAGGTCACGGTCCTCCACGTCGGCCAGCAGGGGATGGATCACCCGGTGCCCGCCGCGTTCCCGGAAGGCCGCTACCTGAAGTGCGCCATCCTGAGGGCGGGCTGATGCGGCCGCTCGCGGAGCTTGCGCCGAGCGCCCTCGCCGAGCTGACGGGCGTGATCTTCGACGTCGACGACACGCTGACGACCCACGGGCTCCTCCACGTGGAGGCGCTCGAGGCGCTCTGGTCGCTGCACCGCGCGGGGCTGCTTCTCGTGGCCGTGACCGGGCGGCCGCTCGGGTGGGCGGACGTGATGGCGGCGATGTGGCCGATCGATCTGGCGATCGGCGAGAACGGCGCCGGCTGGGCCCGCCGCGAGGGCGGAGCGCTCCGCCTCGGGTACTTCGACGACGAGGGAGCACGGGCCGCCCAGGCCAGCGTCCTGCGCGCGGTGCGCGAGGCCGTCGAGCGCGAGCTCCCGGAGGTGCGCGTGGCGTCCGATCAGGCGGGGCGCCGCTGCGATCTCGCGTTCGACGTCGGCGAGGGGGTGCGGCTCGCGCCGCCGCTCGTCGCGCGCCTCGTCGAGGTCATCGAGGCGAGCGGCGCTGCGGCGCTCGTCTCGAGCGTGCACGCGCACGTCGTCCCGGGCGCGTGGGACAAGGCCACGGGCGCGCGCCGCGCGGTGCGTGACGCGCTCGGGATCGAGCTCGATCCGGCGCGCTGGCTCTTCGCGGGCGACTCGGGCAACGACGCGGCGGCGTTCGCGTTCTTCGAGCTGACGGTGGGCGTCGCCAACGTGCGCGAGCACCTCGCGCGGCTGCCGGTTCCGCCGCGTTGGATCACCCGCGAGGCCAGGAGTCGTGGGTTCGCGGAGCTCGCCCGCCACGTGCTCGCGCAGCGCGAGGCGCGCCTTGGCGGG
>JAEZBP010000583.1 GCA_023427125.1 Pseudomonadota bacterium
CTCCGACATCGATCGCGACCGGGCCGTCGACACGCTCGTCTATCTCCGCCGCATGTGCGACCAGCAGGGCTCGCAGATCGTGTGCGGCGACAACGTGCGGTGCGCCGACTCGAGCTTGCCCGGCACCCCCTGCGCCGGCGTCGAGGTGCGCCAGTCCCGGATCTTCTGGCGCCTCGAGCCGGGCGTGTACTACGTCGTCGTCGACGCCTTCGAGTACGACACGCCGGTTACCCGCTTCGGGTGCGGCGTCGTGCAGCTGAGCGTGCGCGAGGTCGAGTAGCCCGGCCGTTGCTACCAGGCGAACGATGTGTTCGTTACGCGGCGACTAGTGCACCTGCGAGCAACGATGCACAGTGGGGTCATCAACCGAAAGGAAAACTGACGATGACCACCACCACCACCACCGCTCTCGACACCGCCTCGCAGCCCGCTCGCTGGACCCTCGACGCCTCGCACACGAGCGTCGGCTTCACCGTGCGCCACATGATGATCACCAACGTGCGCGGCGAGCTCGGCTCCGTCGCCGGGGAGGTGGTCTTCGACCCGAAGAACCTCGGCGCCGCGAAGGTGCGCGCGACGATCGACGTCGCCTCCATCAACACCCGTGAGGCCAAGCGCGACGAGCACCTCAGGAGCGCTGACTTCTTCGACGTCGAGAGCCACCCGCAGATGGTCTTCGAGTCGCGCGAGGTCCGCGCGAAGGGCGACGGCTACGAGATCGTCGGCGATCTCACGATCCGCGGCACGACCCGCGAGGTCGTCCTGAGCGTCGACGACGTCACCGGAGAGCACACGGATCCGTGGGGCAACAAGCGGATCGGCGCGTCGGCCAAGGGCAAGATCCGCCGCTCGGAGTTCGGCATGACCTGGAACACCGCGCTCGAGGCCGGCGGCGTCCTCGTGAGCGACGAGGTCAAGATCCACATCGAGGCGTCGCTCATCAAGCAGGCGTGAGCGCGCAGGAAGGAAACGGGAGGCCAGACATGCAGATCCGTCCCTCGGGCGAGCGCGGCCACGCGATGCATGGCTGGCTCGACTCGTTCCACACCTTCTCCTTCGCGGACTACCACGACCCCGCGCACATGGGGTTCCGGGCGCTGCGCGTGATCAACGAGGATCGCGTCTCGCCCGGGCGCGGCTTCGGCGCCCACCCCCACCGCGACATGGAGATCATCACCTACGTGCTCGACGGCGCGCTCGAGCACAAGGACAGCATGGGCACCGGGTCGGTGATCCGACCCGGCGACGTCCAGCGCATGAGCGCGGGCACCGGCGTGATGCACTCCGAGTACAACGCGTCGCGCGAGGTCCCGGTCCACTTCCTCCAGATCTGGATCCTCCCCGAGCGGCGCGACCTCCCGCCGAGCTACGAGCAGAGGTCGTTCGGGAGAGACGAGCGCGCGGGCACGCTCCGCGTCATCGCCTCGCCCGACGGCCGCGACGGGTCGGTGACGGTCCACCAAGACGTCGAGCTCTACGCGAGCCTGCTCGGCGAGGGCGAGGGCGTCACGTTCGAGCTGCGCGAGGGGCGCCACGCGTGGGTCCACATCGCGCGCGGCGCGATCGAGGTGAACGGGAGGCGGCTCGAGGCGGGTGACGCCGCCGCGATCTCCGAGGCCGGGGCGATCGCGCTACGCGCGGCGGAGGACGCGGAGCTGCTCCTCTTCGATCTCGCGTGAGCGCACACTGCTCGGCATGAACCTGCTCTTGCTCGCGCCCTCCGAGATCTCGCCGGAGGGTGAGGTTGAGCTGACCGGCCCGCGCGCCAAGCACCTGCTCTCCGTCTTGAAGGTGAAGGCGGGGAGCGTGGTGCGGGCCGGGGTGCTCGACGGCCCGATCGGCCGCGCGCGGGTCGAGGGCGTCGAGGACGATCGGGTGCGGCTCTCGGTGACGCTCGAGGGGACGCCACCGCCGCGGCCCGCGATCGACCTGCTGCTCGCGCTGCCCCGGCCCAAGGTGCTCAAGCGCCTCTGGGCGCAGCTGGCGGCGCTCGGCGTCGGCACCGTCGTCCTCACCAACGCGGCCAAGGTCGAGCGCTTCTACTTCGACAGCCACGTGGTGCGCGAGGACGAGCTCCGCCCCTATCTGCTCGAGGGCCTCGCGCAGGCCAAGGACACGCGCGTCCCGATCGTGCGCGTGGCCAAGACCCTCAAGCCGCTGGTCGAAGACGAGCTCGACGCGACCTTCGGCCAGGCGCGCCGCCTCCTCGCCGATCCGATCTACGACCGCTCGATGATCGACGCGGCGCCGGGGGCGGAGCGCGTGGTGCTCGCGCTCGGCCCCGAGGGCGGCTGGAGCGAGTACGAGCGCGCGCTGCTCGAGCGGCACGGCTTCGAGGGCGTGGGCCTGGGCCCGCGCACGCTGCGCAGCGACACCGCGGCGATCAGCCTCGTGGCGCTCGCCCATGAGGCACTGCGTATGCGGGCCTGATAGGGTCCGCCCTCATGTCCGACGACATCCAGCCTCGCGTCCCGTTCTCGCAGCAGCTCCGCTCGTTCGGCGGCGTGTACTGGATCTCGAACTGGATGGAGCTCGTCGAGCGCTTCTCCTACTACGGCCTGCGCACCGTCGTCGGCGTCTACATGGTGCTCGCGCTGAGCGAGGGCGGCCCCGAGCTGACCCACGAGCAGAAAGGCAGCATGTTCGGGATCTGGGCGCTCGTGCAGAGCTTCGTCCCGATCTTCACCGGAGGGCTCGCCGATCGCTTCGGCTACAAGATCAACATCGCGATCGCGACGGCGGTGAAGATCGCCGGCTATCTGCTGATGTGTTACGCGATCCCGCTCGCGGGGCTCGTCCATGACGATCTGAGCGCAGCCCGGAGAGACGGGAGCGACCTGATCTACGAGCTCTTCTTCGCCGGCGCGATGCTGCTCGCGCTCGGGACGGCGATCTTCAAGCCCGGCATCCAGGGCCTCATCGCGAACCAGATGCCGAAGAGCGCCTCCTCGCTCGGGTGGGGCCTCTTCTATCAGATGGTGAACATCGGCGGGTTCCTCGGGCCGTTCATCGCCGGATACCTGCGGGTGCTCGAGTGGGAGCACGTCTTCTTGGTCTGCGCCGGCGGCGTGGCGCTCAACTTCATCCCGCTCTTCTTCTTCGCGGAGCCGGAGCGCGAGGCCGCGATGAAGAGCAAGGGGGTCGGCGACATCACCATCGACACCGTGAAGGGGCTCCTCATCCCGCGCGTCTTCTTCTTCACGCTCGCGTTCGCCGGCTTCTGGCTGATGTTCTATCAGCTCTTCGACATCCTCCCGAACTACATCGACGACTGGATCGACTCGCGGGCGATGCGCGCGGGGCTGGTGTCGCTGACCTGGGAGGGCGCGATACCCGAGGTCAACGGCGGGAACATGACGCAGGAGTGGATGATCAACATCAACGCCCTCCTGATCAGCCTCTTCGCCTTTCTCGTGGGCTACCTGACCGGCCGCATGCGCTCGCTCGTCGCGATCGTGGTCGGGATCGCGATCAGCGGGGTCGCGATCTACGCGCTCGGGCTCAGCATGAACGGCTGGGTGATCGCCGGCGCGATCGCGCTCTTCTCGGTCGGCGAGATGCTCGCGAGCCCGACGAAGATGCGCTACTTCGCCAGCATCGCGCCGCCGGGGAAAGAGGGTCAGTACATGGGGTACGTGAACTTCACCGTCGGCATCGGCTGGTCGATCGGCTCGGTCGTCGCGGGGCACTGGTACGAGGAGTCCGGCGACAAGATCAACCTCGCCCGGCGCCACCTCGTCGAGCAGGGAGAGCTGAGCGCGAGCGCCGCCGCGGAGCTCGACCGCGGCGACGTCATGGGGGTCTTCGAGCGGGCCTTCGACGTCGACGCCTGGGGCGCCCGCGAGCTCCTCTTCAACACCTACGAGCCCCACGCGATGTGGCCGCTCTTCACCGCGATCGGCGGCTTCTCGCTCGTCCTCCTCCTCGCCTACGACCTCGTGACCCGCAAGGCGAGCGCGGATCCGAAGCACTCGTTCAACACCCACGGCCAGTGGTGGGTGCGCGCCGCGCTCGTTCCGATCGTCGGCGCGTTCGCCTACGCGACCGCCAACCACTTCACCGGCGCGGTGCTGGTCCTCACGATCATGTTCGCGCTCCTCCTCGGCGCGTCCTTCGTGATCCGGCCGGACCCGGAGGTCGTGCAGGCCCCGAAGGACGCCGAAGAGGATCGCGCCGCCTCCTGAGAGCTTGTCCCCGCCCGTACTCGGAGAAACGAGCGGAGCGGCTGCCCAACAACTCAAAGGCCGTCGCGAGATCACGGCGCTCGGGGAACGCCGAGCGGAGCGGTTCCGGCTGACTCGACCGCGCGCGCCCAGCCAACTCAGCCTCAGCCGACCATCTGCCAGCTGCCGTCGGGCTGCCTGCACGCGGTGCCGTAGGTCTCCTCGATCTGGCCGCCCACGCGCGCGAGCACCGAGAACTCCCGGCAGGGCTGGCCCTGCGGCGCGCGGAAGGTCTCGGTCGGCGTGACCTCCCAGTACGCGCCGGTGTCGGGGTTCGTCCACGCATAGGGCTGGTTCGTCGGAGCCTGGGCGAGCGCGTAGCCGAAGCGCTCGCGATCGCGCCGGTCGAGCTCGCGGCCGACCGCGCCGCCCGGGAGGCCGCCGAGCAGCGAGCCGGCGAGCGCGCCCCAGCT
>JAEZBP010000773.1 GCA_023427125.1 Pseudomonadota bacterium
CGCCCGTCGCGTGGAGCACGCGCCCGTCGGGATCGAGCACGGCGTCGCCGTCTCCCTCGAGCAAGGCGCGGCGCAGGCGCAGACCCGCGAGGACGTGGGTCATCACGCGGCTCCAGCGGAGCTCCTCCTTCGGCGCGATCGAGGTCCGCTCTCTCAGCGCCGTGCACAGCATGATGCCGTGCCGCGTCGCGTCGAACGCCTTGAGGGCGAGCGAGTCGACGTACCCCCGCTGCCGCATCCACTCGAAGCCCTCCCACTGATCGAACGGCGTCGCCGAGCTCGGCTCGAACGTCGTGCTCGCGAGCGCCAGCGCCTCCGGCGCCGCCCAGCTGGCCGCGACCTCGTGCGGGGGCCGCGAGAGCGCGACCCGCCGGAAGTCATCACGCATCTCGTCGGAGACCTCACCGACGCTCACGATCTCCGAGGTCAGCTCAACGCGTCTGTCGGCCCGGTACGAGACGCCCACCAGGCCGCTGCCGCGCCCGAGCGCCGCGCGAGCGGCCTCGAGCAGCCCGCTCATCCATTCGTCGTCCGCGCGATCCAGCCGGTACGCGGCGTCGACGACCGGGAGCACCGAGGCGCGGCTCACGAGCTCGCGTCTCCTTCGTGGCGCGAGCGCCCGAAGAGCTCGGCGAGCCCGCGCAGATCGTCCACCCCGAGCTGGCGCATCCCGCTAGGATCCCACGAGAGGGAGGCGCCTTTCCATGGTCAATTCGTCGAAGCGCTCACCGCAGCGCGTCGGCCTCGACGGTCTCGTTCTCGACGCTGGGGTCGAGGGCGAGCCGCACGAGCGCGCGAGCGAGGTCCTCGCCGCGGATCGACGCGTAGCGATCGCGCAGCCTGCGGCCGCCGAGGGCACCCACCACCGAGAGCGCTCCGTCGACCAGCGCGGCCCCGACCTTCTCGCCGGGCCGGCTCTCGTCCCGCTCACCGACGATGAACGAGGGCCGCACGATCGTGAAGGGCAGGGCGCCCTCGCGAAGCTCGCGCTCGACCCGGGCGCGCGCCGCGAGGTAGGCGTTCCGCGTGTTCGCCTCGACGCTCATCGAGCTGAGGTACACGAAGCGAGGACGGTGGCCGCTCGCCTGGGCGGCGCGCCGGAGCATCGCGGTCAGGCCGTAGTCCACCGCCTCGTAGGACTCGGCTGCCGCGTCTCGACCCTCGCGCGCCGCCGCCCGGCCCCGGGCGCGGGTGGTCCCGAGCAGCGCGAAGACCATCGTGACCTGCTGCTCGCGCAGCGTCGCCGTCAGCGCTCCCTCCTCCCACGGCGTCGCGTCGACGGCGGCGCCCTCGGCCTCGAAGCGCGCGCGCCACGACGCGAGCGAGCGCGAGTCCGGGCGCACGTGGGCGAGCGTCGCGACGCCCCGCTCCACGAGCTCTCGCACGACGAAACGGCCGGTCAGCCCGGTAGCACCCGCGACGAACGCCTTTTGGATCACAGCGGAGGAGGCTAGCACTGGAGAGCATCGGGCGGGCTCGTTAACAGGTTTACAGGACTCCGGCTGACGCACCGCGTCAGCCACGAAATAGCGCGGTTTCAGCCTTAACATCGAGTGCTCTGATGCGACGATTTACCGCTCAACGGGGATAATCGCTTGACGCCTGTTATGCGGTAAATCATGCTGGTGCCGGCTCGAGCACCCCGGCGACGACGACATCCACGGAGGGCAGCAAGCGATGGCGAACCTCGATCTCCCCGAAGGCGTGCGAGTCCAGGGATCGGTCAGCGAGCGCGGCGCGGCGATCCTCTCCCGCGAGGCCGTGGCCTTCGTCCGAGACCTCGTGCGCACCTTCCGCGATCGCGTCGACGAGCGGCTCGCGGCCCGCGAGGAGCGCCGGCGTGCGTTCGCCCGCGGAGAGCGGCCGCGCTTCCTCGAGGCGACGGCGAGCGTGCGTGAGGGGGACTGGACGGTGGCGCCGCTCCCTCGCGATCTGCTCGATCGGCGCGTCGAGATCACCGGCCCCGTGGACCGGAAGATGATCATCAACGCGCTCAACTCGGGCGCGAGCTGCTTCATGGCGGACTTCGAGGACAGCAACTCTCCGACCTGGGAGAACTGCCTCGAAGGTCAGGTGAACCTCTTCGACGCCGCGCGCCGCACGATCGAGCACGTCGCGCCGGAGACGGGCAAAGAATACCGTCTGAATGAGCGGACCGCGGTGCTGCTCGTCCGGCCGCGGGGCTGGCACCTGGTGGAGAAGCACTTCCTCGTGGACGGGCGCCCGGCGCCGGCGGGGATCTGGGACTTCGGCTTCTACTTCTTCCACAACGCGAAGGCGCTGCTCGAGCGCGGCTCGGGCCCGTACTTCTACCTCCCGAAGATGGAGAGCCACCTCGAGGCGCGGCTCTGGAACGACGTCTTCCTGCGCGCGCAGGAGCGGCTCGGCGTGCCGGCCGGGAGCGTGAAGGCGACGGTGCTGATCGAGACGCTGCCGGCGGCCTTCGAGATGGACGAGATCCTCTACGAGCTCCGACAGCACTCGGCGGGCCTCAATTGCGGGAGGTGGGACTACATCTTCTCGTACATCAAGGTGACCTCGAGCGACGCATCGCACATCTGCCCCGATCGTGGCCAAGTGGGCATGACCCAGCCTTTCATGCGGGCCTACACCCAGCTGGTCATCAAGACCTGCCATCGCCGCAACGTGCACGCGATGGGCGGGATGGCGGCGCAGATCCCGATCAAGGACGACCCCGCCGCGAACGAGGCCGCGCTCGAGAAGGTGCGGCAGGACAAGCTCCGCGAGGTGCAGGACGGCCACGACGGCACGTGGGTCGCGCACCCGGGGCTCGTGAGGCTCGCGCGGGAGATCTTCGACGCGCACATGCCCGGCGACAACCAGATCGAGAAGAAGCGCGAGGACGTGCGCGTCAGCGCCGAGCAGCTGCTCGAGCCGCCGAAGGGCACGCGGAGCGACGAGGCGCTGCGGCACAACGTGCGCGTCGGTGTGCAGTACATCGCCGCGTGGCTCTCGGGCAACGGCTGCGTCCCCATCTACAACCTGATGGAGGACGCGGCGACCGCGGAGATCTCGCGCACGCAGATCTGGCAGTGGGTGAAGCACCGGGTGACGACCGAGGACGGCCGCCCGGTGACGAAGGAGCGGGTGGCCGCGACGCTCGACGAGGAGCTCGAGGTGGTGCGCGCCGAGCTCGGCGACGCCGCCTTCGCCAGCATCCCCTTCGGACCCGCCCGGGAGCTCTTCCTCGAGGTGTCGACGAGCGACGAGCTCGTCCCGTTCCTGACCCTGCCCGCCTACGACCGCCTGCTCGAGCGGCGCTGATCGAGCGCCGCACCTCACCCACACGGAGTTTCCAATCGTGAGCACGCTTCCCCCGATCGAGAAGGACACCGACGACTTCACCCACCCGCGCTGGAAGGGCGTCGAGCGCCCCTACACGCTCGCCGACGTCCGGAAGCTCCGCGGCTCGCTGCGGATCGAGCACACCATCGCCGACAAGGCGTCGCGGCGGCTCTGGACGGCGATGGACGAGAAGCCCTTCGTGCGCTCGCTCGGCGCGCTGACGGGCGGGCAGGCCGTGCAGATGGTGCGCGCCGGCCTCGAGGCCATCTACTGCTCGGGCTGGCAGGTCGCGGCCGACGCGAACACCGCCTCGCCCACCTACCCCGACCAGAGCCTCTACCCCGCCGACTCGGTGCCGAAGCTCGTGAAGCGCATCAACAACGCGCTCGCGCGCGCCGACCAGATCGACTCGATCGACGGCGTGACGCGCAAGGACTACTTCGTCCCGATCGTCGCCGACGCCGAGGCCGGGTTCGGCGGCCCGCTCAACGCGTTCGAGATGATGAAGTCGATGATCGAGGCGGGCGCGGCCGGCGTGCACTTCGAGGATCAGCTCAGCTCGGAGAAGAAGTGCGGTCACCTCGGCGGCAAGGTGCTCGTGCCGACCAGCGTGTTCCTGCGCTCGCTCACCGCGGCGCGCCTCGCGGCCGACGTCTGCGGCGTGCCGACGGTGCTCATCGCGCGGACCGACGCCGACAGCGCCAAGCTCCTGACGAGCGACGTCGACGAGCGCGATCGGCCCTTCTGCACGGGTGAGCGCAGCTCGGAGGGCTTCTACTACGTGAAGGACGGCATCGAGAGCTGCATCGCGCGCGCGAAGAGCTACGCGCCGATCGCCGACCTCCTGTGGATGGAGACCTCGACGCCCGATCTCGAGCAGGCCAAGCAGTTCGCCGAGGCGGTGCTGAAGGACTTCCCCTCGAAGCGCCTGGCCTACAACTGCAGCCCGAGCTTCAACTGGAAGAAGAACCTCGACGAGGCGACGATCGCGAGGTTCCAGCGGGAGCTCGGCGCGATGGGCTACAAGTTCCAGTTCGTCACGCTCGCCGGCTTCCACATGCTCAACTACAGCTCGTTCATGCTCGCCTCCGAGTACAACGAGCGCGGCATGACCGCCTACTCGGAGCTGCAGCAGCGCGAGTTCGCGGCCGAGTCGGTGGGCTACACGGCGACCAAGCACCAGCACGAGGTCGGCACCGGCTACTTCGACTTCGTGACGAACCTCGTCAGCGGCGGTGAGAGCTCCACGACGGCGCTCACCGGATCGACCGAAGAGGCGCAATTCCATTGAGGTGAGGGAGCAGCCTCCGGCGGGATACGGGTCTTTCACCGCCGGAGGCGGAGGGGTACGCTGAGCGCTCGGTCTGTGACCAGCGCCGCACCCATCCGCCTGCACCATGGACGCTTCGTGCTCGGGCGCGAGCTCGGGCAGGGCGTCACCGGGACGGTCCACGAGGCGTGGGACGCGCTCCACGAGCGGACCATCGCGATCAAGCGGCTGCGCGCGCTCGACGCTCAATCGCTCTACCTCCTCAAGCGCGAGTTCCGCGCCGCGGCCGAGATCACGCACGAGAACCTCGTGCGCCTCGGCGAGCTCGTCGCCGACGAGACGGGGGTGTTCTTCACGATGGAGCGCGTGCGGGGCGTCGACTTCCTCTCGCACGTGCGGCGCGCCGAGCCGAGCCCAGCTCCTCCGTGCTTCGACGAGCCGCGGCTCCGCTCCGCGCTCGCGCAGCTCTTCGCGGCGCTCGAGGCGCTCCACGCGAGCGGCCTGGTGCACCGCGACGTCAAGCCGAGCAACGTGCTCGTCGAGGCGGACGGGCGGGTCGTGCTGCTCGACTTCGGCCTCACCGCCGACGTGCTCGGCCGCCAGGACCGCGAGCGCGGCTGGATCGTCGGGACCCCGCGCTACATGGCGCCCGAGCAGGTGCGCGATGATCGCGTGGGGCCCGCCGCCGACGCGTACGCCGCGGGCGTGATGCTCCACGAGGCGCTCCTCGCGCGCGCACCCATCGAGGGGAGCTCGCGCGAGATCATGTTCGGGAAGCAGGTGCTCCGGGTCGAGTCGCTCGCGGAGCGCTTCCCCTTCGTGCCCGCCGATCTCGACGCCCTCGCGCGCGATCTGCTCCGCATCGATCCCGGCGAGCGCCCGACCGACGCCGAGGTGCTCGCGCGGCTCGGCGCCGATCGCGAGCGAACCGGCCGGCGGCGCAGGCCGGTCCGGGAGGGCTTCGTCGGCCGGGAGGCGGAGCTCGCGGCCCTCGAGCGCGCGCACGAGTCGACCTCGGAGGGCAGCGTGATCGCGGTGGTGCGCGGCGAGTCGGGCGTCGGCAAGAGCGCGCTCGTGCATCGCTTCGTCACCTCGCTCCGCGCGAGCGTGGACATGCACGTGCTCCGCGGCCGCTGCTTCGAGCGCGAGAGCATCCCCTTCAACGCGATCGACGCGGTGGTCGATGCGCTCTCGCTCGTCCTCGCCGAGCAGGACGAGCCGGCGCTCGGTGAGGCGCGCGACGTGGCGGCGCTCGCGCGCATCTTCCCGGTCCTGCGCCGGGTCGGCGCGATCGAGTGGATCGCGAGGGAGCAGCCGCTGGCGGAGGCGGGCCTCCACGAGCTCCGGCTGCGCGGCTTCCGCGCGCTGCGCCACATCCTCGCCGAGCTCGCGCAGCGGCGGCCGCTCGTCGTCGTGATCGAAGATCTCCAGTGGGCCGACAAGGACTCGCTCGCGCTCCTCGAGGAGCTCGCTCGCCGGCCGAGCCCTCGCGGCGCGCTCTTCGTGCTGACCGCGAGGCCCGGCGCCAGCCTCGAGCTCTGCGACGCGGACGTCCGCACCCTCGAGCTCGCCGGGCTCGAGG
>JAEZBP010000777.1 GCA_023427125.1 Pseudomonadota bacterium
CATCCCGCGACGTGGTCGCGAATCAACGCCTCGATCTGCTTCTCGAGTTGCTCGATGCTCGTCGTCGTCATGCCCTCGGAGTCGCACGCCGCGATCGCGCGCTCAACCCCGGGCCTGAACGGTTACCACCCGGGTCCGGCCCAGCTCTGCTGCACGCGAAGCCAGCAGGACGCCGTCTCGTCGCGCGCGCTCACCCGATCCCAGTGGAAGCACACCTTGATGCGCCCGTGCTCGTCGGTGTGGATCTCCTCACCGACAGGCCCGACGACCATCGCCGTCTGGACCGACTGCACGCGCGGCTTTCGGGTGCGGCGCGCGGGGCGATGGGGGCGCGCGTAGGGGATGCACTCGAAGCGATTGGAGTAGGGGTCGGCCTCCGAGCCGTCCTCTCGCACCACCGTGTGCTCGACGTGGGTGATCACGTACTCGCCATCGAAACCGATGGTCGGATGGCCGCTGAGCGTAAAGCGCCGGCCGGGCGCGAAGCCGGTCACTCGACCGCGGCCGATCCCGACCAGCTCATCCACTCCGTAGGCCTCGAGGCGGAGCGGGGCCTGAGCTGCCCCGTCGTGCGCCTGGTACTTCTGCTCGGCGTAGTGGTGGAGGTAGAGGGAGCGACCGAGGCCATGCTCGTAGGCGCGGTTCGGCGTGAGATCGACCAGGTCACGCCGCGCTTGAGTCTCGATGATGGGCGCCTGCTGGGTCCAGTCGAAGTCGCGGATCACGACGTCGTCGATCGTGGGGCGGCGCCGGTGCTGAAAGTGGACCACCGGCTCGGTCGTGCTCACCTCCAGGTTGTGGGGCTCGTACGGCACGAAGCCGGAGGCGAAGAGGCCGTCGATCGGCACGAACAAGCGGTTGGAGTCGTGCAGGACGAGGCTCTCGCGATCCAGCGTGTGGTCGAAGGTGTACCCGATGCCCTCCTCCTCCATGAGCCGGTGTGCGAAGTCGAGGTTGCTCTCCTGGTACTGCACACAGTACTCGCGCCGCGCGTACGGGCGCGTGGGGACGAAGAGGAGGAGGCGCCCGTAGCGGGCAAGCTCGGGGACGAGCACCGCAGCGAGGATCTCCGGGACCGTCATGTCCTGGAAGATCCGGCTGTCGCGACCCAGGCCGAGCATCCAGAGCGCCGGCACCACCACGATGCGCGCCCACGCGCGGTGAGGCTCGTCGTCACCGTCGTGGACCTCACGGACGATGCCGCGGAAGGTCCGCGTGCGGCCTCGCCGGTCCAGACGCAGCGTGCAGTCGCGGCCGAGCAAGCGAGCCATGTCGTGCTGCTCGTGATCCGTCTCCGGCGTCGAGACCAAGAGCTCGAGCTTGTAGGGCTCATCGAGGGCCTCGACGATCCGCATGTCCGAGACGGTGAGCAGTGCGCCGGGGAACGCGGCGGACTCGAGCTCGTAGGAGACGTCGGAGAGCGGAGAGACCGTGGGTGCGTTCATGGCTGACCTCGTGGGACGGGACGACGTTGTGGACCGCGGCGCTCGCGTTGGGTCATGGCTGCCGTTGCCATTGGCGGCTGATCTCGAGGGAGCGCAGGTCGTCCAGGGTGCTCGCGGCTTGCCGGCGCACGCGCTCGTCCGGATCGGAGGCGGCGAGGCGCTCCACGTCGGGCATGGCGCGCAACTCCTGGAAAAGGTTCAAGGTGTCCAGCACCTCGAACCGTAGGTCGGGGCTCCGGGCGCGGCGGAGGATGGAGAGGAGCAAGTCGGCCGACGCTCGGTCGTTGAAGTAGCTGGCGGCGGACACGTAGATGAGCAGCTCGGGCTCGGGCGTCGCGGAATCCTGGAGGGCGGCGCGGATGCGAGGGAGCTGGTCGGGGCGCGGCTCGCGCGCGAGCATGGCGAACGCAGCCCTTCGGTGATCGGCGTCTGCGCGGCGGTTCCACGCGAACTGCATCGCGAACTCGAGCCCGCGCGGATCCCGATAGTCCTGCACCATTTCCGCAAATGAAAACCGGTCGCGCATCGGCAGGCGCCGGTCGAGCATCCGCGCGACACACGGCTCGAGGAAGCGTCGGTCCCAGCTCATCGAGCGGACCATCAGGCTCCATGGCTGGAACGCGTCGAGCGAGGTGTCGTAGTAGGGGATCTCGTCGGTCTTCACGAGGAGCTCGATCATTCGGGGCACGACGAGGGGCTGCATCGCTTGCACCGTCCCGACGATCGCCTGGTCCGGGACGCGCCAGCGATCGCCGAGCACGATCGTGATCTCGCCGAGGAGGTACCCGGAGCACCGTTCGTAGTCCTCGCGATGATCGATCCATCCGAGGACGACCTGCGCCGCCTGGACCCGCCATGGATCGGGATCGCTCAGGTGCTGGACGAGGTGCGGCCGCGCCCGCTCCCCCTCGCGTACGAGGCGGTCTCGCGCACGCACATACCGAGGCCCTCGGTCGTGCTCGACGATGTGGAAGAGCCTCAGGAACTCACGCTCGTTCATCGGACGCACCTCTCTCGGGGGTGGAGCGGGGGCGGAAGGGGGCGGAGGCTGGGCAGGCTGTGCCTCAGCCTGTGCTTGCTCCGCGCGCTCCAACTCTTCCTGTCGCCGAATCTCCTCGAGCTCAGCCACTGCCGCTGCGGCCCACGCGGCCCTCCTCGCTTCCTCCGCCTCGAGATCGAAGTCCGGCCGCTTCGGCGCGGTCGGCGCATCCGACTCGCAAGCGACGGCCGTCACGGTCGCGATGCACGCGGCGAGGAGTGAGCCGACGCGTGTCGATAGGCGGATCATCGGTTTGGTGAGTATCGCCAATGCTCGCCGGTGGGATCGTAGTGATCCCACCAGTCGATGGCGGGCGGGGTCCGCCGGACGTTGGTGCCGCAGTGCACCGAGCCCGAGCGGGTGTGATAGGACCACGCGTCCACGAAGCGCGGAGTGAGCCCGAGCGGCTCGAGCGCCGTGACGAGGTAGCTCTCGATGAGATCGACGGTGCCCTCCGAGATCAAGGTGCGCCGCCACGCGCCGAAGCTCATCGACCATTCGCTGTTCGAAGGAAGCCAGAGCTGATTGTCTTGGTTGCTGGCCTCGATGCTGCTCCGAGCGTTGCCAATGGCCTGGAGACCCGCCGGCGAGAGGGACTGGAGCGCCTCGTAGTGACCTCCGCTGCGGAGCCCTTCGACCAAGCGAGCGCGGTCGGTGGGGTCGAGCCGAGCGAAGTACGCATAGACCCTCCAGTTCTCCTCGCGGGGCGGCGACCAATGGTAGGTCTCCGACTCGCCGAGCCGCACGGCGCAGTGCCCGAGCCCGACCGAAGGCAGGACGTTCGCGAGCACCTGGCGCGCGTCGTCTGGCGCGAGCCGGGGGCCGAACGGGCGGCCGACCAGCACGATGTCGTCGATCACCTGGAGGTTGACGCAGCCCGCGGTGAGCGAGGAGGTCACGTGCGTTCGGTGACGCTCGACGATTTTATCGCTCTGATGTCCGTTCGGCACCTTGAAGTACATCGGGATCGGCATGAGGTCGCGCGGTCCGAGGCCGAGCCCGGCCTGGAGACGCAGCGCCAGCGGCTTGAGCTTCTTCGTCTGCAGCGCCTCGTTGTAGGCCTTGACGGTCACGGGTGGAGGCGCCCCCTCCGTGTGCTCACGCAGCAGGCTCGGCGCCGCGTAGCGGCTCACCGGTGTGCTCAGGAGATCCTCGATCTCCAGCTCGGCGTACACCCGAGGGTCGGAGCCCGTCCCCTCGTACTTCCCCCGGTGGAACGCGGTTCGTCGGGCCCGAGGGAGCTGCGCGGCTTGCTCCAGGAGGCGCGTCATCGCGTGCGCCGACGCCCCCAGGAGCTTGAAGCCGCCGCCGCGCCGGTCGGGGACCGTGGACATGATCTCGTCCACGTGGCCGACCGTGAGCCATGAGGTGTCGACCGGGAGGACCGGCTGTACGCGCTGGGCGAGCAAGAACTCGCGGGTCACCCGCGAGGCCGGTCGCGGCGTGCAGTCGCCGAAGATGATCTTCCCGAGGGGCGCCGGAGGGTGCGCGGCCATGGACGGCCCCGCGGCGTCCGCGCGCATCGCGGGAGTGGCGACGGCGACCGGTGGCGAGACCTGGATGTTCCCGCCCCAGTCGGGACCGGTGCCGCTGCCCCGTAGGCCGTCGTAGAACCCCAGCCCGTCCGCGGGCAGGTCCTCGCGGACGCGCGCCGCGAGGCCGGAGCGCCGGCACTGGACGACCATCGGGAGGGTGGCGTGCGGCGCCTTGCAGTACCCCGTCAGCACCTGGTCCTGGATCCATCGATCTTGGTAGGTCAGGTCGCCGATCACATGAACCTTCTTGTTGCGAAGGTCGGGCGCCCTCGCGCTCGGCGGCGTGTGCGGAATGAACGCGACGCTGGTTGGGTGGAGCGCCGGTGACGGCGGCGGCATGTCGACGTGCGCGGTGCCGAACACGTCGGCGCAGGCTTCGCAGATGTCGTAGACGGTCGGGTGTGAGCCCGCGGCGCTGGCGCCGGTGTAGATGACGTAGAGCACCTCGACGGGCTGGGTGTTGGGGGTCAGCAGGAACGGCGCGATCGTGAAGAGGCCCACGTCTCGATGCGTGGCTCCTGCGCCGGTGTGCTCGATCTCCATCCAGATCTCGCCGGGCGCGCGCGTCCCGTGGAGCCGGCCGCGCACCTCGGCCGCCGCCTCGGCGGGGAACGCGGCGCTTGGAGGCTGCGGCGCCATCCCGCGAGCGCCACGGCGGGAGGGGTCACCGGCGAGCGCCACGGCCTGGATCCAGAGTGGCGAGGGTCCGTCGATCGGGTAGCGCGATCGCGTGGAACCAGGCGCGCGCGGCCCGCTGAGCGTGTTGCGAATTCCGAGGATGGGCGCGCCGGTCACGGCTCCGAAGACCCGGATGCGGTTCGCGTCGGCCGGGTGGACGACGAGCTCCGCGCGGGTCGCGCTGACGGGCCCGTAGGGAGAGATCTCGAGCACACCGTGGCTGACCTCCTCGTCCTGCGAGCGCAGCCTGTCCTGATACGCGTCGAGGTGCGGCACCCGATCGCGAGCGCCGGCGACCGGGACGGGTTCCTCGAGGTCTAGGTTCGGAAGGAGGATCGCGCCGGGGCGGAGAAGCCGCTTCCCGTGCTCGCTCGTGGTCGCCTGGAGGCCGCCCTGTCGGTCGTAGTCGGCGTGGAGGATGAAGGCGAGCTGGCCGCTCATCGCCTGCCCGGGGGGCGCAGCGCGATCGCCGCCGCGCCGTCCGTGATCGCCGATGTGGACGTTCGAGGAGCCGTCCGCGAGGCGCCCGTCGTGCCCGGCAGCGTCCGCGATGCGCGCGGCGGCTTGCCGGTTGACGTACACGCCGGAGGAGCCGCCATCGATCTCACCGGGCGGGCCGGAACAGGCCGTCGGGTCGCCGGATCGGGCGGCGGGCCGCCGGTTGATGAAGGTGTTGGGCGAGCCCTCCACCACCGGCCCGCCTGCGTGAGGCGAGGGGCCGGGCGCCATCTCCGGGCAGACGTGGAGGTCCCCTGCTCTTACGGCGGGTCGCGCGCTCATCCAGGCATGCCTCCGTTCGAGGGCCGCGGAACGAACGGAGAGCGGCGCACACCAGGGAAGCTTGGCGGGTCGAGCCGATCGACCCCGCCGTCTCCGCCACGCGCAACATGGAGGCCCAGCTCGACGAAGCGGCGCAGGTTCGTTCCGTATGCGCCCGCGGCCGGGTCCGGACCGGTGGCGGCGCCGAGCTTGAGCGCCGCTGAGATTGCGTGGGTGACGCCGAGTCGGTATGCGGCGACCGGTGTGTCTTCGGGCGGCATGCTGAGCCATACGGCTTGCAGCAGCCATGCAACAGGAGGATCGAGCGCGAGCTCTCGAGCGATCGACCGGGCTTCGTCGGCCCTCTCCCGGGAGGGCGCGAGAGAAAAGTCGCCTACGAGGCCTAGGGCAGCTCCATGCGCGGGGTCGGGCGCCACATCCTCGAGCGCCAACATGCAGACCAACCCCCACCAGATCGAGTCGCGCGCGTCGAGAGCGTGCGCGAGGAAGAGCACGGCGTCGGCATCGAGCGCGCGGCTCCAGAGCATGTCGCCGTAGTGCAGAGCGTTAGCGGTCACTTCGAGCAGCTCCACCGCCGGTGCGCTCAACGGGAGATCCGCGGCGGCATTGCGCGCGACGATCGTGGCGATCGACATGTCGTGGGTGCATTCTATGCCAGCGAACCGCGAGTGAGAAGCAGGAATCATCACCGTCCACTTGCACCGCGCCGACGCTCATTGAGGCAGGCAACGAATGCGAAAGGCCTCGCGATCGCGAGCTGCCGGACCGCGCCTCTCACGCGAGCACCTGCCACTCGCCTTGCTTGGCCTGGGTGCCTGCGACGGGCTCATGACCCTATGGTGAAGCGTCACGACCGCCGTTCTCGGAGGTGCTCGAGCCTCATCGGGCTCCGGAAGTCACAACGCGGAGTTCGCCGAGCCTGGTAGGGGCTCGCCGAGGTCACAGCGCGGAGGTTGCCGAGCCTCATCGGGGTCGAGAGAGCTCGCACCCCGTCAGGGGACGACGGCGCGCAGGCGCGCGGCGAGGTCGTCGATCGCGGCGCGCCAGTCGGCGGCGGAGCCCCACAGCTCCGCTAGCTCCGAGCTCGGCCCGTCGCTCACCCGGCCGAGCGCCTCGAGCGCGTCCGCGGCGTGCTTCTCGACCAGCTCGCGCGCGACCTCGGCAGACTGCGCGCCGATCCACTCCTCGAGCTGCGCAGGTAGCTTCTGCGCGCGGCGGCCTCCGAGCGCGGCGATCACCTCGGCGGCGGCGACAGTGGGCATGCCGACGTCGGCGTCGAGATACTCGCCCTCCTCCGCATCGAGCACGTCGGCGAGCGCGTCGATCAGCGCTCCGTCGTCGTCGCTGTCGGTGAGGCCGTTCAGCCAGTCGAGCGCGCTGTCGTTGTCGAACGATCCCGGTCCCCAAGCTCCCATGTCGCCTCCTCGCGGTCGGCGACTCTCGCACGCGGCGCCCCCCGTGTGCAGCCCGCAACCGCTCGGCGCTCAAGTGCTGTCGCAAGTCACGGCGCTCGGGGAGCGCCGAGCGGAGCGGTCCGGCTGACTGGACACCGGGGACGGAAAGCGCCCGCTGGTTGGTGCCGCGTAGCTCGGCCCGCGCGCTCGCGAAGCGCGCGCCCAGCCAACTCAAAGACCGTCGCAAAATCTCCCGTCGCCCCGCGGCCGATCCGGGCCCGTCCGCGGCGTTGGCGCTCCTCGACGTACTTTCGTACGT
>JAEZBP010000864.1 GCA_023427125.1 Pseudomonadota bacterium
AGGCGCCTCGGGGGAGCGGCGACCGCCAGCCTCCTCGCCCCGCACATGGTCAACACGAGCCTCCCCCGAGGCGCGGCGAGCGCCCTCGTCCACGTCGCCATCGGCCTGCGCACCCGCCTCGCGAAGCGCTGAGCGGTCAGATCAGCGGGTTGATGTCGCCGAAGTTCAGGCCGCCCGGGTACATGTAGCTGGTGTACGAGCCGTAGCCGTAGACCACGATGCCGAAGCCGACGGTCGACGTGATGCGGTGGGCGCCGCCCGGGATCGAGAGGCGCGCCGCGCTGAGGCCCGAGGCACCGATCGGCGTGAAGCCGGTCACCTGGGTCGGGGGGCCGCCGTTGCTGGAGAGCATCACGACCGCGCCGGCCGGGGCCACGACGTTCACGAAGCTCTGCTCGAACGTCACGGGGGCCAGGAAGGTGTACTCGTCGCGGAACTGGAGCGTGGGGATCGCGAACGACATCGCGGGATCGCCGGCGCCTTCCGTCTCGACCGCGCCGTCGTAATTCTGGCCGACGAGGAACTGCGCGACGCTCATCGGCCCGCTTCCCGTCACCCGGAAGTCCGTCCGCGCCTCGAACTCGAGGACCTGACCACGGTTCAGCGTGGTCGGGCCCTGCACGGACGCGGGATCGAACGTGATGGTGTTGCCGTCCGCCCCCGAGATCACCCGGATGACGTTGGGCTCGCCGCGCAGCGGCTGGGCCACCGACACCGCGAAGTCCGATCCCCACGCCTCGAGCGGGAAGATGGTCTCCTCGATGTGATCGCACGCGAAGCGGTTGAACGGCATGAACGCGCAGGTGTGACCACCGAGCACCATGACCGGACCGGTGGCAGTGATCGCGGTGCCGGTGAGGTCGAACTGGTCGGGCACGTCGCAGTGGATCATGTCGCTGCCGCCGCACTGTCCGGCAGTGATCCCACCGTTGACGCACGACGTGATCTCCGCCGTCGCGAGCTGGAGCACGTCGCCCTGGTTGAGCGTGTAGCTCTGCGTGGAGCCGGCCGTGGCAGCCGCAACCGCGCCGTCGGCTGACGCGGCGATGTTCCCCGCCAGGTTGACCGTCACTTGCACCGGGCTCGGGGAGACGCTCACGACCGTCACGAAGCCAGGCGTCGAATAGGCCATACCGTTGCAGCTGACTCCTCGCGTCCGCTCGCTCACAGCGATGTAGTTGCCCGTGAGCACGTGAGTCGGCAGCAGGAGCGAAGCGTCGTTGGTATGCGCGAAGCACTGGCCATCACAGATGGGCGCGCCGGTGAACGGATCGTAGTCCGATGCATCGCACTCCTCACCGAACGGACCGGCCACGCGGCAGTCCCGGTCGATGCGGTACTCGAGCGGGTTGAACTGGTAGACGGGCACCGGGAGCGTGGCCTGCAAGCGGTAGGCGCCGCCGCGGGTGAGGCTCGAGACCGTATCCCCGGCGGGAGTGACCGAGTCCTTGTACTCGGCCACCCACGGCAGCCGGATGGTCTCGAGGCCGCCAGCCGGCACGCTCACTGACGCGACGCCGCTGCCGTTGCGGGTCACCGTGACGTTCGCGGGCGCGGTCTGCGGGTTCGCCACGACGACGGCGAAGTCGAACTCGTCCGACACGCCGTTGGCCACCGGCGTCGGCCAGTACTCGCAGCCGATGTAGGAGTCCGAGGCGGCCGCGTCCTCGCAGGCGCTCCGGCAGGTGCCGGAGAGCGAGTTGCACGCCTGGCCGGCGGCGGCGTCGCACGTCGCGATGGTCTCGTAGGTCGTCCCGTCCGTGCTGCAGCGCTGCACGTCGTTCCCGCTGCAGTGGAAGCTGTTCGGGCGGCACATCCGGCAGCCGAGGCCGTCCGCGCAGACCTGGCCCGTGGCGGCGCAGTCGGTGCGCGAGCCCTCGGTCCCGTTCTCCTGGCAGACGACCGCCTCGGTGCCGAGGCAGCGGACGCCCGGCGAGCCGATCGTGCAGCCGGTCGGCGAGCCGTCGCCGCCGCCAGCGTCGCGGATGGGTGAAGTGCGCGCGTCGCACCCCATCGCGACCGTCAAGATCCCCACCAGCCCAAGCAAAGAGAGCGCCTGTCGCATCGTCCTCGTCTCCTACAAAGCGCGCCCCCGGAGGCGCAGCGGCAATGATGACCCCACTCCCGCGCCGCTGTCGAGGCGAGGAGCTCAACCGCTCGCCCCGATTCCCGAGCGCGCCACGGCCGCTGCGACGTCGCAGGCGTGGCCGGGGTGCGGTGCATGAGGGCGGCGCGTGCTAGTGCCAGTCCCGCATGGACGAGGAGCGCACGCGGTTCTTGATCATCGGGGCCGGCATCAGCGGGCTCGCGTTCGCCGACTGGGTGGAGGGCGACGACTACCTGATCTGCGAGGCGGACAAGGAGGTCGGTGGGTACTGCAAGACGATCACCCAGGACGGCTTCGTCTGGGACTACTCGGGGCACTTCTTCCACTTCCGGCACAAGGACATCGAGCGCTACCTGGTCGACCGGATGCAGGGGCAGCGGGTGCTCGAGATCGCGAAGGACTCACGCATCTGGTGGAAGGGCGAGCTGATTGACTTCCCCTTCCAGAAGAACATCCATCAGCTGCCCAAGGGCGACTTCATCGACTGTCTCGTGGACCTCTACTTCAAGGAGGATCGCCCCGCGGCGAGCTTCCGCGAGATGCTCTACGCGAAGTTCGGTCGCTCGATCGCCGAGATGTTCCTCGTGCCCTACAACGAGAAGCTCTACGCGACCGACCTCGCGACGCTCGACGTGGACGCGATGGGGCGCTTCTTCCCCTACGCCGACGTGGACGAGATCGTCCGCAACTTCCGCAAGGCCGACAACGCCTCGTACAACGCGACGTTCACGTACCCCGAGGGCGGCGCCATCCAGTACGTGCACGCGCTGATGGCGGGGATCGATCCGGCGCGGGTCCGGCTCGGCGAGCGGGTCGAGCGGATCGATCTCGAGCAGAAGGTGGCCCACACGAGCCGGGGCCGGTCGATAGGCTACGAGCAGCTCATCAGCTCGGCGCCCTTCCCGCGGCTCCTCGAGATGACTGGGCTCGAGCACGACGCCGCGGCGTTCACCTGGAACAAGGTGCTGGTGTTCAACCTCGGCTTCGATCGCAAGGGGCCGAGCGGAATCCACTGGGTCTACTTTCCGCAGCGGGACATCTCGTTCTACCGGGTCGGCTTCTACGACAACATCTTCGGGACCGACCGGATGAGCCTCTACGTCGAGGTCGGCTACCCGAGGGACGCGGTGATCGACGACGGGGTCGTCGCGGCGATGCGGGAGCGGGTGCTGGACGATCTGGCGAGCGCGGGGATCGTGGCGGGGCACGAGCTGCTCTCGCATCACTCGGTGGTGCTCGATCCGGCGTACGTGCACATCACGAAGTCGAGCCTGGCCGAGGTGGAGCGCTGCAAGGCGGCGCTGGCAGAGCACGGGGTCTGCTCGATCGGGCGCTACGGCTCGTGGACCTACTGCTCCATCGAAGACAACATCGTCGAGGCGCGCCGGCTGGCCGAGAGCCTCTAACTAAGCCGTGGGGACGGTCTTCTTCGTTTCTTCAGCGTGAATGCGCGCGCCCAGCCAACTCAGCCGCGCCGGAGCCGCTCGAGCTCGGCGCGGAGCGCCTGCACCTCGCGCTCGGCCGCCTCGGCGCGCTCATCGCCAGTGGGCACGAGCACGGCTCCCTTCGGCCCTACCGCGAGCCGGATGCGCATCGCCGGCCCGCTCCCGACGCAGCGCAGCCAGCAGCCGAGCGCCTTCGAGCGCACCTGCGCCTCGTCCGAGACCTCCACCTGCGTGAAGCGCCCGCGGACCGTTCGCCAGACCTGCCAGCGCACCCGGTCGGGGGCCTCGTCGCTCTTGGGGTCGAAGATCACCACCTCGTCCGGCTGGAGCGCCTCGTAGCGGCGGATCACCTCGACGTAGTCCTTGTAGACGTCGCCGGAGACCACCTCGAGCGCGAACGAGGGGCGCACCCCCGTCTCCCAGACCTTCCACACGCCGACCTCGATGTCCGGGTCGACCCCCTCGAGCACGTACACGTCCGGCGCGACGCAGGCCTTCGAGTTGTGCTGCTCGTAGTAGATGAACTGGTTGGCGCCCACGAAGGCGCGCCGTCCCTCGCTCGCCAGGTGCGAGACGATCAGCGCCCGCAGGAGCTCGCTGATGAAGCGCTGGAGCGATCCTTCCCCCATCTCGTCCGTCACCGGGTAGATGGTCGGGTCGTGGAGCTCTTCTGCGGTCGAGGCCACGCCTACGAGCGTAGCACCGGAGGCGCGCCGGCGAACACCCGGGCATGGGGCGCCAGGATCACGTCCGACGCGTCCTCTCCGACGTGCGTGTCGGGCCACACGATCGCTCGCTCGAGCTGCACGCCCGGATCGATCCTCGCCCCCGCGCCGACCACCACGTCGCTCAGCCGCGCGTCCCGGACGCCGGCGCGCGGATCGATCGCGACACCGGCCCGCCCCGGCCAGCGCAGCTGCCCGCGGAGCATCTCCACGCTCGCCCGCAGGTACTCCGCCGGCGTCCCGAGATCGCGCCACGATCCGGTGTCGACGAAGCCGGCCACCGTCTCTCCGGAGTCAATCCATCGCCGATAGCTCTTGCGGATGATGCACCCCTCCTCCGGCAGCTCCGCCAGGGCGCGCGCCGAGAGCACGTGCACCCCCGTGAACATCAGCTCGCGCAGCGGCTCCTCCACCTCGACGGGCTTGCCCAGCATCCGCCGCACCCGGCCGTCCCCGTCGATCTCGAGCGCCCCGAGCTGCCGGGCGCGCGGGTCCTCGCGCAGCACCACCGTCGCGATCGCGTCGAGCCGGCGATGGAGCGCGATCGCCCCCTCGAGATCCGGCCAGAACAGGATGTCCCCGTTCATCACCACGACCTCGTCCCCGCCGGCCATCGCTCCATCACGCATCGCTCCATCACCCATCGCGTGGCGCAGCCCGCCGCCCGTCCCGAGCAGCACCGGCTCGTGCACGAAGCGCGCGCTCATCCCGTCGGGCACGTGCGGCGAGAGCTCGCGCACCACGGCCTCGCCGAGGTGGTGCGTGTTGATCGCGACCTCCTCGACGCCGAGCGCGGCCAGCCGCTCGAGCGAGTAGCTCGCGAGCGGCCGGTTGAGGAGCGGCACCGCCGGCTTGGGCAGCACATCCGTCAGCGGCTTGAGCCGCGTCCCGAGCCCGGCGGCGAAGACCATCCCGCGCATGCCGCCGACGCTATCACGCTGGAGGGCCGAGCCGCTCTCGCGTGCGCCCCTCGGTGATCCGTTATAGAAGCTGTATCCTCTCATGATGCGCTGCCTCGTCACCGGCGCCGCCGGGTTCGTCGGCTCGCACCTCGTGGATCGCCTCCTCGCGGAGGGCCACGCCGTCGTCGGCCTCGACAACTTCTACACCGGGTTCACGCGCAACATCGCGCACGTCGCGACCGACCCGCGCTTCACCCTCGTCGAGCACGACGTCACCGCGCCCTTCCCCGCCGAGCTCGGGCGCTTCGACTGGATCTGGAACCTCGCGTGCCCCGCGAGCCCGCCGCACTACCAGCGCGACCCGGTCTTCACCACGCTCACCTGCTTCAACGGCGCCCTCCACTGCCTGCGCATGGCCGAGCGCGACGGCGCGCGCGTCCTCCAAGCGAGCACCAGCGAGGTCTACGGCGATCCGCGCGTGCACCCGCAGCCCGAGAGCTACCGCGGCTTCGTCAACTGCGTCGGCCCGAGGGCCTGCTACGACGAGGGCAAGCGCGTCGCCGAGACCCTCTGCGCCGAGTACCGCCAGCGCCGCGGCATCGACGCCCGCATCGCGCGCATCTTCAACACCTACGGCCCGCGCATGGACCCAGCCGACGGCCGCGTCGTCAGCAACTTCATCGTGCAGGCGCTCAAGGACGAGCCGCTCAGCGTGTACGGCGACGGCCAGCAGACCCGCAGCTTCTGCTACGTCGACGATCTCGTCGACGGCCTCTTCCGCCTGATGAGCCACCCCGACGAGGTCGGCCCGGTGAACCTCGGCAACGACGGCGAGTTCACCATGCTCGAGCTCGCCGAGCTCGTCCTGGCCGAGACGAAGAGCCAGAGCCCGCTCGTCCACGAGCCGCTCCCCGCCGACGACCCGGTGCGCCGCCGCCCGGACCTCACCCTGGCCCGCGAGCGCCTCGACTACGCCCCGCGCGTCGAGCTCGCGCAGGGCATCGCGAAGACCGTCGCGTACTTCCGAGGCATCACCCCTCGAGCGTGAGCGCGCCGCGGTGCGCGCCGCTCGCGCTGGCGCCGGAGGGCCCCTGACGGCTCGCACGATTCGCTCGGGAGCGAGGGCGCTCTTCGCCCGTATCCGCGCGGGCTCGCCCTCGGAGACGGGTGTCGCGCCTCGCCTTCGCGCGGGGTCGACCCTACGGGGCGTCGGGCCGAGCCAACACATCCGCTCGCGCTCGCGCCCGACGCCCCCCCACGCGTCACTGGCACGACCAGTGCCAAGCGGCCGCGATCCGAATGGAGATCCCTGGAGGATTGATGACGACTCAACGAACCCTGGCGCTCGCAGCGGTGGCGATGCAGCTCGCCATCCCTGGAATCGTCGCCGCGCAGACCTCGGTCGCGCTCGATCGCTTCGCCGCGGGCGAGACCGTCGAAGACGACTTCGCGATGAGCCGGCCGACCGACTTCGGCCACCTGCGCTTCGGCGCTCAGCTCCACCTCGACTACGGCCTGAACCCGCTCGTCTACGAGGCCAACCTCGGCGAGCCCTCGAGCGAGCGCTTCTCGATCGTCGAGCACCAGCTCAACGCCAACCTCGGCGTGAGCTTCGGCCTCTTCGATCGCCTGGTGATCTTCGGGGGCCTCCCGGTTGCGCTCGTGCTCGACGGCTCGGACCAGGCCGCCGCGGCCGGCCTCGTCGCGGCCAACGGCGCGGGCCTCGGCGACGCCTACCTCGGCGCGCGCGGCCGCATCTGGGGTGAGGAGGGCGACCTCTTCATCCTCGGCGCGCAGGCCACCCTGACCCTCCCGACCGCCGGCGTGCCCAACTCTCCCGGCTACCGCGGCGAGGACTTCATCACCTTCCACCCCGAGGTCCTGGCGGAGATCCACCCCGGCCTCGACTCGCGCATCGTCGTCAACGTCGGCGCGCGCTTCCGCGAGGAGGACGCGCCGCAGCTCAACCTCGAGCTCCGCCACGAGCTGACCTTCGGCGTCGGCTTCGGCATCCCGGTGTGGTGGGACGAGTCCGATCGGCGCACCCACCTCGACGCCCACGCGCAGATCTACGGCTCGACGCCCTTCGCCCACGGCTTCACCCGCGAGCACACCGCGCTCGAGGCGACCGTCGGCGCCAAGCTCTTCCACGCGAGCGGCTTCGTCGGGGGCCTCGCGCTCGGGCCGGGCCTCGCGCGCGGCATGGGCTCGCCGGACTTCCGCCTCGTCGCCATGGTCGGCTGGGCGATGCCCGAGGCTGGTGGCGATGACGACCGGTGCCCGAACGAGCCGGAGGATCGCGACGGCTTCGAGGACCACGACGGCTGCCCTGACCCCGACAACGACCAGGACGGCATCCTCGACGACGACGATCGCTGCCCGAACGAGGCCGAGACCGTCAACGGCGTCAGCGACGAGGACGGCTGCCCCGACACGGTCGGCGACAGCGACGGCGACGGCCTCCTCGCTCCCGACGACCAGTGCCCGAACGAGGCCGAGGATCGCGACGGCTTTCAGGACGAGGACGGCTGCCCCGATCTCGACAACGACGGCGACGGCGTCGAGGACGCCGACGACGAGTGCCCGCTCGAGGCCGGCAGCGAGGCGGCGCGCGGCTGCCCCGACCGCGACAACGATAGCGTCGTCGACAGCCGCGACAACTGCCCCGACGAGCCGGGCCCTCCGGCGAACCAGGGCTGCGCGGAGGAGCAGGCCGTCGTCATCAGCGAGCGTGGCCTCCAGATCCTCGACAAGGTCTACTTCCGCACCAACAGCGCCGTGATCGAGACGCGCAGCCACGCGCTGCTCCAGAACGTCGCGCGGGTGCTGAACAACCACCCCGAGATCACCCGCATCCAGGTCGAGGGCCACACCGACAGCCGCGGCGATCGCGATCGCAACCTCAGCCTGAGCCAGCGCCGCGCCGACGCGGTGGTGGAGTTCCTGGTCACGCGGGGCGGCGTCGATCGCGGCCGCCTCAGCGCGCGCGGCTTCGGTCCGGATCGCCCGGTGGTCGAGGGCGCCACCACCGACGAGCAGCACGGCCAGAACCGCCGTGTCGAGTTCAACATCCCCGACGACGCGAGCTGAGGAAGGACGACCCCATGAAGAAGCTCACTCTGATCGCAGCCCTCCTCCTCGCTCCGGCGGCGGCGCGCGCCGACTGCGGCGACAACGAGCTCGAGAGCGGCGAGGCCTGCGACGACGGCAACACCATCGCCGGCGACGGCTGCTCGGTCGCCTGCACGATCGAGGCGGGCTTCGCCTGCCGCACCC